>NZ_JBGVHV010000070.1:0-9654 GCF_045122575.1 Anaerotignum sp.
CTGCAGATCGTATGTGGCAACCTTGGGAGAAGGTACCAGCCATCTGTCTTCATTGGGGTTGGGTTCTTCCACACCGCCGTTGAAGAAGAAAGTAACATGGGCATATTTTTCTGTTTCTGCTGTTCTCAGCTGTTTCAGACCCAGAGAGGAAAGATATTCGCCCAGTGTGTTTGTCAGCTTCTGGGGTTTGAATGCCACTTCCTTATTGGGGATAGTCACATCATATTCTGTGAAGCAGATAAATTTCAGATCCTGAGGTGCTTTTTCTCTGTTGAAACCATCGAACGCATCATCACACATGCTGCGTGTGATTTCTCTTGCTCTATCGGGACGGAAGTTATAGAAGATCACTGCATCGTGGTCGCTGATCTTACCAACAGCCATGCCGTCTTCTTTTACGATCACGGTAGGTACCACGAATTCGTCTGTTTTGCCTGCTTCATAGGAATCTTTGATGGCCTGCACCGCATTTGTTGCAGTTGCGCCTCTGCCCAGAACCATGGCATTGTAAGCTTCTTCCACGCGTTCCCAGCGTTTGTCTCTGTCCATAACGTAGAATCTGCCGATCACGGTTGCGATTTCGCCTACGCCGATCTCACGGATTTTTTCTTCCAGCTGTGCAGTAAAATCTGCGCCGGATGCGGGAGGTGTATCTCTGCCGTCCAGGAATACATGTACATATACTTTTTCCAGGCCGTTTCTTTTTGCCAGCTGCAGCAGTGCATACAGGTGTGTATTATGGCTGTGTACGCCGCCATCAGAAAGCAGACCGTACAGGTGCAGGGCAGAATCATTTTTCTTGCAATGTTCCACTGCTGCCATCAGGTCGGGATTTTCAAAGAAGTCGCCGTCCTCGATGGATTTTGTGATACGTGTCAGTTCCTGATATACCACACGGCCTGCGCCCATGTTCAGATGGCCTACTTCGGAGTTACCCATCTGGCCTGCAGGCAGACCAACGTCCAGACCGCTGGCATAGCCCTGTACAAAGGGATATTTCTGCATCAGGCTGTCCATCACAGGTGTATTTGCCTGTTTGATGGCATTGCCTTCTTCTTTTTCATTGATGCCGTAGCCGTCCAAAATCATCAAAAGTGTTGTTTTCTTATCCATTTTTGCCTCCTTTTTTCAGGGGCTTTGCCCCATCACTTGAGAACAATCTTATCTGTTGTAGTGTACGATGGAAGTGAATTCTTCCTTCAGGCTTGCGCCGCCAACCAGGCCGCCATCGATATCTTCCATGGCGAACAGTTCTGCAGCGTTTTTGCCGTTTACGCTGCCGCCGTACTGGATACGTACTTCTTCAGCAACTGCTTTGCCGTATACTTCTGCCAGTACTTCACGGATGGCATGGCAAACTTCCTGTGCCTGTTCGGACGTTGCTGTTTTGCCTGTGCCGATTGCCCAGATGGGTTCATAAGCGATAACAACTTTTTTCACATCTTCTGCGGAAACGCCTGCCAGGCCGCATTTGATCTGGATGCGAACCCATTCGATTGTAATGCCTGCTTCACGCTGTTCCAGTGTTTCACCGCAGCACATGATGGGAACGATATCTGCTTCCAGTGCTTTTTTTACTTTTTTGTTTACGGATTCATCTGTTTCGCCAAAGTACTGACGACGTTCGGAGTGACCCAGAACTACGTAGCCAACGCCCATTTCTTTCAGCATGGGAGCGGAAACTTCGCCTGTGAATGCACCGTTATCTTCGAAGTGCATGTTTTCTGCACCAACGCCGATGCCTGTGCCTTTCAGTTCTTCCAGAACGGGGTACAGATCTACGAAAGGTACGCAGAATACGACTTCTGCCTGATCGGATGCAGCCTGTTCTTTCATCAGTTTGCAGAATTCTGCTGCTTCCTTGGGTGTTTTATTCATTTTCCAGTTGCCTGCGATAATTTTCTTTCTCATTTTGCATTACCTTCTCTTTCTGCCGCGAAGGCTTTCTCCGCAGCCATCTCTGCCATCCGAATCACATCTTCTCCGCTCATACCGGATTCCACTGTGAGACGGGGAATGGCATTTCTTATCGTTTGTCTAGTGATGACGCCTTTTTCGATGGTAAACTGCATCACATAGCCATCGTCCTCCAGAAGTTTCTGGGACTCGGCCGTATACTGCCCATTGGGATAGGCCATGGCTTTCACATGAGCTTTCTGCAGGTTTTCCGCCAGTGTGGCTTCGCTTCTCTGCATCCCTGCCAGAAAGGCTTCCTCTTGCCCTGCTTCCACAGGAACATGGTCTGCAGAATGGCTGTATACCTTCAGCCAGCCCGCTTCGTCCATTTCTTCCGCCTGTTCCCAGGTGAATTTTTTCAGACCATACTGTTCCGTGATAAAATCCGTTACCGCAAACACAGCTGCCGGTGAATTGTATTTTTTGAACAGGGGATATGCAATTTCGTAATTGCTGTAATAGCCATCGTCCATGGTGATGCAGATATATTTATCCTGCAGCCCAAGACCCATGCCGTTCAGGCTGTGATCGTTCTCTGCCCTTCGTAAAAGACTGTCCAGTTTTTCCAGCGTGATGACCTGATATCCCTCAGATCTGAAATACCGCAGATGGTCTTCCAGTTCTTCTTTCGTAGACACCATGCCATTGCCGCTTTCCATATTTCGATCAGCGAAATGGTGATACATCAGCACGGGGATATATTCTCCGTACAATTCTTCCGGAGCAGCCGCTTCCACTTCAATCTTTACATATTTCAGCTTTGTCGCAGTTTTTTCCTCCGCCCCATAAGCGACGCTCATGGAGAGGAAGGAAAAAACCATGGCAAGGAAAATCGTACTTTTTCTCCTCATCATTACTGCCCTTTTTCTTCTGATCTCTTATTTATCATCCACTGCAACTACGCCGGGCAGTTCTTTGCCTTCCAGGAATTCCAGAGAAGCGCCGCCGCCTGTGGAAATGTGTGTCATTTTTGCACCGTAACCAAGCTGGTTTACTGCTGCTGCAGAGTCACCGCCGCCGATGATTGTTGTTGCATCGATTTCAGCCATTGCTTCTGCAACTGCTTTTGTACCTTTTGCGAAGTTTTCGAATTCGAAAACGCCCATAGGACCGTTCCAAACAACTGTTTTTGCACCTTTGATAGCATCTGCAAACAGTTTTCTTGTTTCTTCGCCGATATCCAGGCCGCCCCATTCGTCGGGGATTTCACCTGTGGGTACTGTTTTGAATTCTGTGTCGTTTTTGAATTCTTTTGTGATTACTGTATCTACGGGTGTCAGGAATTTTACGCCTTTTTCTTCTGCTTTTTTCATCATTTCCTGTGCGTAAGGGATTTTGTCTTCTTCCAGCAGGGAGTTACCAACTTTGCCGCCTTTTGCTACAGCGAATGTGTAAGCCATACCGCCGCCGATGATCAGTGTATCTACTTTTTCCAGCAGGTTGTTGATTACGTTGATTTTATCGGAAACTTTGGAACCGCCCAGGATTGCTACGAAAGGTCTTTCGGGGTTATTTACTGCGTTGCCCAGGAATTCGATTTCTTTTTCCATCAGGTAACCAACTGCGGATTCTTCTACGAATTCTGTTACACCTACTGTGGAGCAGTGTGCTCTGTGGCTTGTGCCGAAGGCATCGTTTACGAATACATCTGCCAGAGAAGCCAGTTCCTTGCTGAAGTTTTCTTCATTTTTTGTTTCTTCTTTTCTGTAACGAGTATTTTCCAGGAGAACAACATCGCCGTCTTTCATTGCTGCAACAGCTGCTTTTGCATTTTCACCTACAACAACATCATCTTTTGCAAAAACAACTTCTTTTTCCAGCAGTTCAGACAGTCTCTTTGCTACAGGAGCCAGAGACAGTTCGGGTTTTGCTTCACCCTTGGGTTTGCCCATGTGGGAGCACAGGATCACTTTACCGCCTTCTGCCATCAGTTTTTTGATTGTGGGCAGTGCTGCTGTGATTCTGTTTTCGTCTGTGATCACGCCATCCTGCAGAGGTACGTTAAAGTCACATCTCACCAGCACGCGTTTTCCTTTTACCTGTAAATCTTCCACTGTTTTCTTATTCAGCATTTGTATTTCTCCTTTCTGCTTTGACCATGAAAGTCATACAATAAAATCTTTCCCAATTTTTATTCTATTATTTTATAATATATATATATCTTGTTGGGACAAAAAACGTCCCTCAAGAATATTATACGTCAGGAATTATTTCCCCGCAAGTCTTAACATTTCCATTGCAGCTTCTTCATCTGTAACAAAAATACCGTTTGGAATGCTGTGGCTGACTGCCAGCAAGCTTTCCGCCTTTTTCTTCCCTCCTGCAACCACAATGATGCAGTTCATTTTATCGATCTCATTGAAATCGATACCGATGGAGCGTGTCTGATACACTACTTCTCCTTTTGCGTTGAAATAGTAACCGCAGGCTTCTGCAACGGCATTGTCTTTTTCCAGCTGTTTGCGGATCTGATCCTCCAGATGACGTTTTTCCGCCATTTCCAGAGCATTGCCCACACCAAGCAGCAGGATATTCGCCTGTTCCATTTCTTTGATGGCATCGGCGATATCGGGGTCTTTTTTCATTTCATCCAGCACATGGGGGCTCAGATTATCGGGCAGGTGCAGCAGACGATAATCGGACTGCAGTTTATCTGCCAGTTTTGCCGCCAATGTATCCGCCTGCAGTTCCAGACGGCGGCCAATACTGCCTCTGGCAGGTACGACCAGTTTTGCTTTTCTGTCCAGACCTTCAGGCATTGCCTCAACCAGTTCCGCCATAGCAGAACCGCCGGCAATAGCGATCCGCAGTGTGTCTTCCGTATTTTCGAAAAGCACTCTTGCTGCCAGCTGACCCATTTCCTTCTGGGCACGTTCGCTGTCGGCACTGTCGCCCTGAGCAATGTATACTCTGTTTGCACCCAGTGTGTCTGCCAGTTTTTCTTCCAGAACAGACAGCCCTGTCAGTGCAGAGAAAACATTTTCCAGACCTTCCAGCACTTCTATGCCTTCTTCCGTCAGGCTCATACCGATCTTGGAAACATGGACCAGATTCTGGGCCGCAAGACGTTCTATCTCACTGCGCACTGTTCTTTCCGTCATGCCAAGGGAAAGCACCACCAGACGGCGTCCGCAGGGCTGCAGCAGGCGTACGGTTTTCAAAACGCGGTAGCGTTTCACCATTTCCTCTGTCAGATCCGGTGCTATTTTTTTCACCAGTTGTAAAGTATGTTCCATTGATTCTTTCTCTCCTCCATGGATATATTCTGTCCCGCAAAATCATTTTTGTCCCACCACAGGCAAAAAAAAGAGGGTATGGAGGTATGCCACCCCTCTCTTTTTTCTCTGATGAAAATCAAGCCTGCTCTACTTTTACGGAATCATCTACATCGTTATCTGTGCAGCAGCATTCACCGTCTTCACAGAATTCTTCTTCCAAATCGTCCCAGTCATAATCCCAATCTTCTTCGTATTCGTCATCCATTTTTGTTTTCAGCAGGTATACAACGCCTACTGTAACAGCAATCAGGACAGCTGTTACCAGTGCGATCACAGCAAACAGTGTTTTTTTATCTTCGCCGTCTTTCAGAATGATGATTCTATCTCTCAGACCGTCAAAGTTAGGGGCTGTTTCAAAATACTTTTTCATAATCGCATCTCTCCTTTGGACTTTATGATTTGCTTTCACCGAATTTTTTTCTCAAGAACTCTTTGTTCTTGCGCATTTCACTATATTCATAGTATGCCTTTTTCAGGATCTGGCGTTCATCGTTAAACTTCAGCAGATGATAAGCCTCGTGGAATTTATAAAAACCGGCATCCGCAAAGAATTCCTCGCTCTGGGGCTTGCAGTAAAAAGAGTTTGCACTCATCAGATACCAATGCACTGTTTTGCTGACGGTATCTTCATTGCCCTTGAAGGTATACTGAGTCTTGCCGACGTATTTGATAATCTCGCCGTTGGCACCGCTTTCCTCTTTTACCTCACGCAAGGCTGTCTGCCGATAGGTTTCGCCTTCCTCTACGGTTCCTTTTGGAAGGACCCAGCCCATGTACCTGCCATTCTGGTTTTTATACAGCAGAAGGATCTTCCACTTGTATATGACGATGCCGCCGCAGCTTACTGCTTCTATCATCGTTTTCCCTCCGCCTTCTTCAGTTTTATTTCTGTTCATAGTATATCTCTTTTTCGTTTCTTTTTCAAGGGATTTCCAGAAAGATTCTTATTATTTTGGACTTTTTCCATCCCAGCTGGATCCATTCCGACCTTTCCCCACCGTATCTGACAAAAAAAGTGAATATTATGCATCTTTTTTTTGCAAAAACCATTCCGCTATTAAGATATTTCAAAAAAACAGTTTTTGTTATAGTCATTTTTCACAATTTTTGTTCTGTTTTCATCGCAGTCAGCATGCTTAATTTCATACAGAAGCAGTATGCCTTTGTAAAAACTGCAGAAGATCATGATATTTTCCGCCTTCAGCCATAAAAAACCACCCTTTTTTTTCATAAGGATGGTTTTTCATTTCAATCATGCAGCACGTGATTATTCTTTATCAAACTCACGTTCCATATTCACTTTGTCCATCTGATAACCGCGGATACCTTCTGTAGGATCATCTGTCAGCGCCTCTCTGCTGAAGGTATTGACACGCTGGATCCCTCTGGCATCGTGGAAAATAGACGCTGCCCCATTGGTACAGCCACCTTTGCAGGCCATGCCTTCGATCAGATTTTCAGGCAGTTTTCCGAAAGAAGCCAATTTCAATGCCTTGATGCATTCATCAATGCCGTCACAGCGCAGAGGGTTGATCTCCACATCCAGACCTTCCAGTTTTGCCACACGGCGTACGCTTTCCGCCACGCCGCCGGTTCTTGCAAAAATACGGCCATAGGAAGAAGGATCGCCGGCATTGACTTCAGGCAGATGCGCAATATCCAGATTCTTGCCGTCAAACATCGCTCTCAGTTCTTCAAAAGTCAGTACATAATCGATAACGCCCTGTACGTCCGGCTGTTTGATCTCTACTTTTTTCGCCGTGCAGGGGCCGATAAATACGATTTTTGCCAGGGGATCCTTGGCTTTGATGGCTCTGCCAATGGCGATCATAGGAGAAACCGTAGTAGAAACATGATCCATCAGAGCAGGATAGTTCTTTTTCACATAATCCACAAAAGCAGGACAGCAGGAAGTAGTTTTCCACTTCTTTTCCCCAATGGTGTGAGCAAATTCTTCTGTTTCCGCAATCGCCACCATGTCACCGCCGATGGCTGCTTCCACCACATCATAGAACCCCAGTTCCTTGATGCCGGCAAAAACCTGCCCTACTTTCACATGACCAAACTGGCTGGCAACGGCAGGGGCAACAGCCGCATAGACATGGTAATTTGTATTATTGAAAGAATCCTGCAGTAGATGCATGACATTCATCACGAAAGATTTATCAACGATTGCGCCGAAAGGACACTGGTGGACACATGCACCGCAGGAGATGCATTTATCATGGTCGATCATTGCCTTTCTGTTTTCATCCATTTTTACTGCGCCGACAGAACATGCACGCATACAGGGACGCATCACCTCACTGATGGCACCAAAAGGACAGTTCTGCTTGCATTTGCCGCATTCGATACACAGTTCCTGATTGATATAAGCTCTGTGGTTGACAATGGAAATCGCTCCTCTGGGGCAGTTTTCCTGACATTTATGACCCAGACAACCACGGCAGGAGTCGCTGACTACAAAACGGTCAATGGGACATTCATCGCAGGCGGAATCCAGCACATTGATAACGCGGTCATGTTTTGACGGTTCCAACACCAGATGCACACGATCTTCGATGATATGACGTTCTTTGTAAATACAGCAGCGGAACATCGCTTTTGGCCCGGGAATGATGGCCTCTGCAATGTCTCTTTCCAGAAAAGGCCCTTTTTCCAGCGCACCGCTGTAAAAACGGCTTGCCACCTCTTTATTGACCAGATATTTGATGTACTGCACGTTGCTTTCGAAATTGTTCATTTTTTCCCATCCCTTCGAAAAAACAATCTTAATAACAAAAGCGCATGTCCAAAATCACACCTATGCAGTTCAGGAACATACGCTTATTTTTCTTTCATTTTTCTTTGGATCAGCAGGGAAATTTACATTTTATCCCTTTTCTGTCATTCTAGCATAGATTTGTTTCGCATGCAACTTAATTCCTTGAGAATATTTACTATATTCTCAAAAAGAAAAAAGTCTCTATTTGTATGAAACCAACAGAGACTTTCTTTGTATAAAATTATATTTCTACATCATTTTTACCAGCGGTATGGAAACGATCATGGTCGTTCCCTTGCCGGGAGTACTCTTGATTTTTACCTTTCCCTGATGGAGCGCCGCCCCATTTTTCACAATGGAAAGCCCCAGACCGGTTCCGCCGTTTTCCGCAGAGCGGCTGGGATCCACCCGATAAAAACGCTCAAAAATACGTCCCTGATCTTCCTTAGCGATACCGATGCCCGTATCTGCCACTTCCAGAATCATATTGCCTTTTTCTTCCTTCAGTGTCATACAGACCTCGCCGTCCTGCTTATTGTAACGGATGGCATTATCACAAAGATTATACACCATTTCCGTCAGCACAGGCTTTACACCAAAAAGACGCAGCGGTTCCGCATTGACAATCAGACGTACATTTTTCTTTTCCGCCGGAATCTGCAGCCGTTCCGCAGTTTCCCGCAGGAGCACATCCATTTCCACCCATTCTTTTTCCAGAAAACTGTCTTTTTCATCCAGTTTGGACAGTTTGATGATATCCTGGATCATCACAATGAGCCGCTGGGCTTCATCATAAATTTTTCCGGCAAAATGGTTCATATCCTCCGGACGCACCATGCCGCTTTTCATGATTTCCGCAAAGCCGGAAATGGAAGTCAGAGGTGTTTTCAATTCATGAGAAACATTGGCGGTAAACTCCCGTCTCATCTTTTCTCTTCCCTCTTTTTCCGTCACATCAAAAAGAACCAGGATCACGCCGGCATTTTCTTCTTCACGGAAGACAGGGTTGGCAAACAGTTCACATACCCTGCCGCCCAATTCCAGTTTTTCTTCCCGATGTTCCCCTTTCAGGGCTCCTTCCACCCCACGGCGGAAGGTTTCGCTGCGGTTCAGCTGAAACACATTCTGTCCCTCTTCCACATTGGAAAGGCCCAGAAGCTGCAGAACCCCTTCGTTATAAGAAAGCACTTCTCCCTCTGCATCCAGAACCAGAAGCCCCTCCTGCATATTGGAAGTGATCGTATCAAACTCTTCTTTTCTGCGACTCAGTTCCGCCATCTGTTTCTGGATCTGTCTGTTCTGGGCACCGATCTTTCGCAGGAGCGGACTCAGTTCATCATAGACCACGGCCTGCTCCGGATGCTCCAGATCCAGTTCATTGATAGGCTGAGTGATTACTTTTGCCGTCCGGAAGGCAAGGAACAGGGAAACACACCCAAGCACAATCAGGATCAGAACCATCGGATATGTCATGGTAAAGAACACGGTCAGAATGCTGGCTGTTTCAATGGAAAGACGCACTACGCTGCCGTCATCCATACGAACGGCACAATACCATGTCTTTTCTGAAAGGGTCGCCGAAAAACGTTCTCCTTCCCCATGGCCTGTGCGGAATGCCTCCTGCACTTCCTCACGGTCGGCATGGTTTTCCATTTC
>NZ_JBGVHV010000071.1:0-3428 GCF_045122575.1 Anaerotignum sp.
AAGCGCTGCCGCAGGATACAGTGATCCTGACTGCAGGCTGTGCGAAGTATAAATACAACAAACTGCCTCTGGGCGAGATCGGCGGTATCCCCCGCGTGCTGGATGCGGGCCAGTGCAATGACTCCTATTCTCTTGCAGTGATTGCCCTGAAGCTGAAGGAAGTATTTGGACTGGAAGATATCAACGACCTGCCTATCATTTATAACATTGCATGGTACGAACAGAAAGCAGTCATCGTTCTATTGTCCCTGCTGTATCTGGGTGTGAAGAATATCCATCTGGGTCCTACACTGCCTGCGTTCCTCAGCCCCAATGTGGCAAAGGTGCTGGTGGATAATTTCGGTATCGGCGGGATCACAACGGTAGAAGAAGATCTGAAGATGTTCTTTGGCGAAACAAAATAAAATGGAAACAGTCCCTCGTTTTTACGGGGGATTTTTTGATTGGAGATAGAGGAAACGTTGCATAAAATGTATAAAAATAGTATAATCGTGGCATACAAATGTTTTTGAGAAGAAAACAGAGCGGAGGGAAGCCTATGTTTTTGGATAACAGTATTTATTTGGGTCTGGCTGAGGAAGAAAGAGTGTTTCTGCCTTTAAATATGGCGAACCGCCATGGGCTGGTTGCCGGTGCCAGCGGTACAGGCAAGACCATCACCATGAAAGTTATGGCAGAATCTTTTTCGGATGCAGGAGTACCTGTATTCCTTTGTGATGCCAAGGGGGACGTTTCCGGTCTGTGTGCCCCCGGTAAACAGAATGAAGGCATGGAAAAGCGGATCGATAAATTCGGCATCAGAGATTCCTTTGCATATAAAGGCTATCCTGTTACTTTCTGGGATATTTATCAGGAAAAAGGTCATCCTGTGCGCATCACGGTTTCCGATATGGGGCCTGATCTTTTGGCGCGGATCCTTGATCTGACCCCTGCGCAGGAAGGTGTTATGAATATTATTTTCCGCATTGCTGATGACAAGGGGCTGAAACTGATCGACCTGAAAGACCTCAGAGCCATGGTAAGTTATGTGGATGAGCATAAAAAAGAATTTGCGGTGGACTACGGCAATATCACCACCCAGTCTCTGGGGGGCATCTCCCGTGCACTGCTTCCTCTGGAAGATCAGGGCGGCGAACAGTTTTTCGGGGAACCTGCGCTGGATATGGCAGACTGGATGCGCTGCGATGAAAACGGCAAGGGGATGGTGAATATCCTTGACTGTGTGAAACTGATGCAGAACCCCAAGCTGTATTCCAGCTTCCTGTTGTGGATGCTGTCCGAATTGTTTGAAACCCTGCCCGAAGAAGGGGACATGGAAAAACCGAAACTGGTATTTTTCTTTGACGAAGCCCACATGCTCTTTGCGGATGCGCCGAAAGCCTTGGTACAGAAGGTGGAACAGGTGGTAAAACTGATCCGTTCCAAAGGGGTTGGGATCTATTTCGTGACCCAGAGCCCCGGGGATATTCCCGATTCCGTTCTGGCTCAGCTGAGCCATCGGGTGCAGCATGCGCTGCGTGCCTATACGCCTGCGGAAAGAAAGGCAGTGCGAGTGGCAGCCCAGTCCTTCCGTGAAAATCCTGCCTTCAAAACAGAGGAACTGATCTGTGAGCTTGGCGTGGGCAAGGCGCTGGTTTCCTGTCTGAATGAAGAAGGGGTACCTCAGATGGTACAGCATACCTCTATTATCTGCCCCCAGAGCCTGATGGCGGCGGCAGATGAAGCAGCTAGAAGTGCGGCGCTGATGAAGGATGGTATGGAAAAATACGATGAAACCGTGGATAACGAATCTGCCTATGAAGTGCTGACAGGCAAAGAGGAAGAAGAGGCAAAGGCGGCAGAGGAAGAAAAAGCTGCCAAAGAAGAGGAAAAGGCAGCGGAAAAAGCCGCGAAGGAAGAAGAAAAACGACTGGCAAAGGAAGAAAAGGAAAGAGAAAAAGCCGAACTGAAACGTCAGAAAGAGCTGGAAAGAGAAGAAGAAAAGAGACGCAAGGCTGCAGAAAAACGCAAGGAAAAAATTCAGAAGGAACTGATGGATGTGGGGGTAAAAGCCCTGAAACGCGGTCTGCTGAATACACTTTTGAAGAAAAGATAAGAAAAATACGGAAGAAAGCGGTGCAAAAATGCACCGCTTTTTGTGCGATATTGGTAAACAATGTAAAGAATGTGTTAGATATCAAATAAAATAATGTACAAAATGAAGTGGTTTTGTTGTGGTTTTTTAAAAATAATGTTATAATTACACAAACTATGTCCAAATGCATTGAAACAAGGAAGATTAAAGAAGGTGTGGAATCAAAATGAGTGAACCCATTATCGTTTTAGAAGGGGTAGAAAAGAGATTCGGCAGCAATCTGGTCGTAAAAAATCTCGATCTTGAAGTTGCAGAAGGCGAATTTCTGACGCTGCTGGGTCCTTCCGGTTGCGGGAAAACAACAACACTGCGTATGATCGCAGGCTTCGAAGAAGCATCCGCAGGCATCATCAAGGTAGAAGGCGAAAGAGTCGAAAACAAAGAACCCTTTGAAAGAAACGTAAATACCGTGTTCCAGAACTATGCACTGTTCCCTCATATGACAGTGTTCAACAATATTGCTTACGGTCTGACCATCAAGAAAGTACCAAAGGCGGAAATCAATGAACGCGTAACGGAAATGCTGCAGATGGTGCAGATGGAACCTTACGCAAAAAGAAAGCCCGATGAACTTTCCGGCGGTCAGAAACAGCGTGTTGCTATCGCCCGTGCGCTGGTAAACAGACCCAAGGTACTTCTGCTGGATGAACCTCTGGGTGCGCTGGATCTGAAACTGCGTAAACAGATGCAGATCGAACTGAAACGTCTGCAGAAAAAGCTGGGCATCACATTCATCTATGTTACCCATGACCAGGAAGAAGCCCTGACCATGAGTGACCGTATCGCCGTTATGCATGGTGGTGTGCTGGAACAGCTGGATGTGCCCACAGAAATCTATGAACATCCCAAAACAAGATTTGTAGCCGGCTTTATCGGCGAATCCAATATTTTTGATGGTAAGGTCATTGCTAAAGACGGCGATCTTCTGACTGTGGAAACCACAGAAGGCAACCTGCAGGTAGTTGGTGCCGATTTCGCCGTTGGGGAAGAGATGCATGTTTCCATCCGCCCCGAATATCTGGAAGTTTCCACAGCACCTGTGGCAGGCTTCACACTGGAAGGCAAGATCAAAGACTTTATCTATCAGGGCTCTGTGGTAAAAACTGCCGTAGACCTGAAGGGCGGCATGGAAGTGAAATATTCCAGATTCGAGCAGGATCAGGCTGTTTCTGAAGGGGAAAAGGTATATGTATGCTGGAAGCCCGAAAAAGCAGTTGCGATCAAGAAATTTGAGCAGGGGGCGGTTTGATGAGTAGTGCAAGTCAGGCTGCAATGCCCAAGAAAAAGAACCTGC
>NZ_JBGVHV010000072.1:0-2573 GCF_045122575.1 Anaerotignum sp.
ATGTAGAAATTTATCGAAATCACCCAATGGAAGGAGATTTTAACCATGGAAGAAAATAAAGAACTGACATTAGTGGAAAAAGTACAGGAAGAAGCAAAAGGCTGCTTCAGAAATGGTCTGAATTGCTCTGAATGTGTGATGACAGCATTCCTGAACAATTTTGAAACAGGTCTGCCCAAAGAAGCAGTAAAACTGGCAACAGCTTTCGGCGGCGGCATGGGTCACACAAAAAATACCTGCGGTGCTATCACAGGCGCAGTTATGGCGCTGAGCTCCATCGTAGGCAGAGAAAATCCCATGGGCAAAGAAACTATGGCAGAACGTGTGCAGGAACTGCAGCAGGGTATTTATCCCGTTGTGGGCAAAATGGTGCATGAAATGGAAGAAAAATACGGCACACTGATCTGCTCCGAACTTTCTAATCCTCACGGCGAATGGGAAGGCAAGGCAAGAAAGAAAAACTGCATGGCGATGATCACAGAATGTGCAGGTCTGGCGGCTGCCCATGCGGAAGAATATCTGAAAAATAACAAGTAATGGTCTGGTGATGGTTATGAAAAAATTACTGTTGGGGCTTCTGGCATCGCTGCTGTTCTGCGTGCCTGCCTTTGCCCATCCGCCTATCACGGTTTTTGTGGATCAGGTACAGGTAAATTTTGACCAGCAGCCCATCATCAAGGATGACCGTACGCTGGTACCCCTGCGTCGTATTTTTGAAGCGCTGGATGCAGAGGTTTTCTGGGATGAACCCAGTCAGAGCGTAACGGCAGTCCATGGAACGGACGTGATCCTGTTTCAGATCGGGAAGGCAGAGCTGTATAAGAATGGAAAACTGACCTATACCATGCCCGTGCCTGCTCAGATCATCAATGACCGTACGCTGGTACCCCTGCGGGCCGTGGCGGAAAGCCTTGGCTGCGATGTGGCATGGGACGGTATCGATTATATTGTGGATATCACATCTGACGGTACGCCGGCAGCAAAACCTACAGATAAACCTGTGTATGAAGAACAGGATACCCCCATGAGCGGCGGCTATGCCTCTAAGGTGACTGCCCCTGATGGTACAGTGGTGCTGAATGCGGAACTGCGCTGTGACGAAGTGACGGTGGGCAGCGGCAGAACCTCTATCAACGGCGACATGGCCAATGAAACCTATGGTCAGGGGGAAGGCTTCCTGCAGGCTTACGGCGAAAGAGCATTGCGGGAATATGCGGAAAATCCCGACGGTTTCCGTCCCTACTACTATATGGGCACCTATACCCTGATGCGGGAACAGGATGGATATGCATCCTTCCTGGCGGCGGTGTCTTCTTACGATGGGGAAGAAGAATCTGTCCAGTATTTCTCCCATACCTATGACCTGACAACGGGCAAAGAAGTGGATCTGGATGATCTGGTTTCCGACTCCAGAGAGGATCTGGAATATCTCTGGACGGTGTCTTTCCTGGCGCTGGCCGATAAGGATCCCGATGCTTTCTACAGCAATGTGGAAAAGAAACTGGAGAAAAATCTGGATCAGGTAGATTTTTATCTGACAGAAGACGGCATTGCCTTCTATCTGTCCCCCGGTATCATTGCTCCTCCGGAAACGGGAGCCGTGTCCTTTGCAATTACATATAGCTTTTAATGAAAAACCTTCTTTTGGGAAAGATAATCCAAAAGGAGGTTTTTTTATGTGTACGGCGGTGACTTATAAAAATCGATATTTTGGCAGAAATCTGGATTATGACCGTTCCTTCGGGGAAAGCGTGGTGATGACCCGAAGAGCATTCCCTTTTCGTTTTCCTGAAGGGCAGATGCTGCAAAAACATCATGCCATCATCGGCATGGCGCATATTTCGGATGACTACCCTTTGTATTATGACGCTATGAATGAGAAAGGACTGGCTATGGCAGGGCTGTTGTTCGGTGAAAATGCGGTTTATCATGGGTCAGTGGCAGGAAAGGACAATATCCCCAGCTGGGGATTGATCCCGTGGATTCTGGGTCAGTGCAGTTCTGTTTCGGAGGCAGAAAAACTGCTGTTTCGCCTGAACTTGACGGATGTGCCTTTTAGTGAAGAACTTCCCCCCAGTCCCCTCCATTGGATGATCGCTGACAGGGAACGTTCCCTTGTGGTGGAATCCATGGCCAATGGGCTTCATGTCTATGAAAACCCCGTGGGCGTGCTGACCAATGATCCTCCCTTTCCCTTTCATCTGCAAAATCTGCATCAGTATCTGAGCTTGACGAAGGAGGAACCGAAGAACCGCTTTTCTGAAAAAATTGAGCTGAAACCCTTTAGCCGCGGTATGGGTGCATTGGGTCTGCCGGGAGATCTCAGTTCCGTGTCTCGGTTTGTGCGGGCGGCCTTTGTGAGAGCCAATGCCTTTTCCGCAGAGGCGGAGGATATCAGCCAGTTTTTCCATATCCTTGGGGCGGTGGAACAGCAGAGGGGCTGCGTCCATCTGGGTGACGGCAGATATGAAATCACGCTCTATACTTCCTGCTGTGATCTGGAAAAGGGTGTCTATTATTGGAAAACCTATGAGGATTACAGTATCCAGAAGATGGAACTGGCGGAAGGGATG
>NZ_JBGVHV010000073.1:0-2422 GCF_045122575.1 Anaerotignum sp.
AGTTCTGGTAAAAGGCGGCCATAGCATTAACGATGCCAATGATCTGCTGTATCATCAGGGCAGATATCAGTGGTTTTACGGCAAACGTATCCATAACCCCAATACCCATGGCACGGGTTGTACCCTTTCCAGTGCCATTGCGTCTAATCTGGCGAAGGGATATGGTTTGGAGGATGCGGTGCGAAAAGCAAAAAGCTATATTTCCGGTGCGCTTTCCGCTATGCTGGATCTGGGAGCAGGCAGCGGCCCGATGGATCATGCCTTTGATCTGAAAAAAGAATATTGGAAATAAAAGGAATCAGAAAATATAAGCCGCGGAAACGCGGCTTTTTCTTTGCTGAAAATAGTATAAGAAAAATCTGCATGTTGTTTTAACAACATACTTGTTGCAAGAATTGCGATATACTTTCTCTAGAAAGGAAGAAAATCATTGATATTCAGATAGAGTGTAAGGAGGAAGTATTTATGGAAAATCAGATGTTTTGTTATCAGTGTCAGGAAACGGCAGGTTGTAAAGGCTGCACAAGGATCGGCGTTTGCGGGAAAACACCTCAGGTAGCAGCCATGCAGGACTTGCTGGTTTATATATCTAAGGGTATTTCTGCTGTGACCACACAGCTGAGAAAAGAAGGAAAATCTGTGCCTGCGGAAGTGAACCATATGGTCACCTTGAACCTGTTTGTGACGATCACAAACGCGAACTTTGACGAAGAGATGATCGTTGCAAGAATTCTGGATACGCTGCGCTGCAAAGAGGAACTGCTGGCGCAGGTGGCAGATAAAGATGCCCTGCCCGCAGCGGCATTCTGGTATGCAGAAGAAAAGGCGGCGTTGGATGAGAAAGCAAGGCAGGTGGGTGTACTTTCTACTCATGACGAAGATATCCGCAGTCTGAGAGAACTGATTACCTATGGTCTGAAGGGTCTGTCTGCATACAGCAAGCATGCAAACGCCCTGCTGCAGAAGGATGAAGAAGTGGATGCCTTCCTGCAGAAAGCGCTGGCGGCAACACTGGATGACAGTCTGACAGTGGCGGATCTGGTTGCTCTGACCATGGAAGTAGGGAAATACGGCGTCAGCGGCATGGAACTTTTGGACAGAGCCAACACATCTTCCTATGGTAATCCTGAAATGACGAAGGTAAACATTGGTGTTGGCACACGCCCCGGTATTCTGGTTTCCGGTCATGATCTGCGTGATCTGGAGATGCTGCTGGAACAGTCCAAAGACAGTGGTGTGGATATTTATACCCATTCCGAAATGCTGCCTGCCCACTATTATCCTGCCTTCAAAAAATATGACCACTTCTTCGGCAACTACGGTAATGCATGGTGGAAACAGAAAGAGGAATTCGAGTCCTTTAACGGCCCCATCCTGATGACAACCAACTGTATCGTTCCTCCTAAGGATAGCTATAAAGACCGCATGTATACCACAGGTGCGGCTGGTTTCCCCGGCTGTAAGCATATTGCAGGGGATATCGGCGAGGAAAAGGATTTCTCTGCCATCATCGAACATGCAAAACAGTGTGCAGCTCCGCAGGAGATCGAAACAGGCGAGATCATCGGCGGCTTTGCCCATAAACAGGTTCTGGCACTGGCGGACAAAGTGGTGGATGAGGTAAAATCCGGTGCCATCAAAAAATTTGTTGTCATGGCTGGTTGTGACGGCAGAATGAAGAGCCGTGATTACTATACAGAATTTGCGAAAGCGCTGCCGCAGGATACAGTGATCCTGACTGCAGGCTGTGCGAAGTATAAATACAACAAACTGCCTCTGGGCGAGATCGGCGGCATCCCCCGCGTTCTGGATGCGGGTCAGTGCAACGACTCCTATTCTCTGGCAATCATTGCGCTGAAGCTGAAGGAAGTATTCGGTCTGGAAGATATTAACGACCTGCCCATCATTTACAACATTGCATGGTACGAACAGAAAGCGGTCATCGTTCTGCTGTCCCTGTTGTATCTGGGTGTGAAGAATATTCATCTGGGCCCTACACTGCCTGCGTTCCTCAGCCCCAATGTGGTAAAGGTGCTGGTGGATAATTTCGGTATCGGCGGCATTACAACGGTAGAAGAAGATATGAAACTGTTCTTCTGCGAAAATGCATAAAGAAAAGATTCCCCCGTTTTTACGGGGGATTTTTTTATGGAAGAAAGGGGAAACGTTGCGTAGGATGCATAAAAATAGTATAATTGTAACATACAAATGTTTTTGTTAAGTGAACAGAGCGGAGGGAAGCGTATGTTTTCAGATAACAATATTTATTTAGGTCTGGCGGATGAGGGCAGAGTATATCTGCCTCTGAATATGGCGAATCGTCATGGTCTGGTGGCTGGTGCCAGCGGTACCGGCAAAACCATCACCATGAAAGTGATGGCGGAATCTTTTTCCGATGCAGGGGTACCAGTATTCCTCTGTG
>NZ_JBGVHV010000074.1:0-10055 GCF_045122575.1 Anaerotignum sp.
AAGAGACAGGGGGAAGTTCTGGGCATAGGTCTGCCCCAGAAAACCGGTGATGATCTGCACGCCCTTATCATGGGTCTGGCCGCTCATACGGGCTTCTTTTTCAATATTCACAATGCCGGATTTGCCCACATAGGTCGTTGCTGTGATGCGGGAAGGATTGCCGAAGGCATAACTGCCCATATCCAGCACCGCCAGACCGTTGATCTGACCAATTTCCGCACCATCTGTGTCGATCATGATCACATTTTCTTCCAGCATTTCATCCAGTTTTTCTTCGTACAGTTTCAGTCTGTCTTCTTTTTCTGCAATGGTCTTTTTGATATGAGCCGCTGTGACCAGCTCCGCTCCTTCCAGTTTCGCCCATGTAACTGCTTCACACAGAATTTCCGCCATATGGTTGAAACGGGTGGACAGTTTATCCTGTCGTTCCGCCGTGCGGGAAGAATATTCCACAATGGCGCAGACAGCGCTCACATCGAATTCCATGGTCTTTTCTCTTTCCACGAAACGCTTGATGAACTGGGCGATCTTTTCGATGTTCTCGCCGGTTCTGGGCATTTCGTAGTCGAAGTCCGCACGGATCTTAAAGAATTTATCAAATTCCTCATCATACTCATCCAGCACATCATAATAATAGCTGCTGCCGATCATAATGACTTTGATATTGGCGGGGATGGGTTCGGGCTTCAGGGTAGGCGCTACCACTGCCCCCAACTGTTCGCGGATGGAATCCATGTTGATCTCTTTCGTCTTGATGACACGGCGCAGAGCTTCCCACGCCTGCGGCATGGACAGGATATCCTGCGCCTGCACGATGAGATAGCCGCCGTTGGCCTTATGGAAAAGACCGCTTTTGATCTTCATAAAGTCTGTGGTCAGGTTACCGAATTCGCTGTCATATTCCACTTCCCCCACCAGATTGCTGTAGGAAGGATTGAATGTCACCACAACAGGCGCACCCTTGGATTTACTATGATCTACGATGAGGTTGACCTTATATTTCAGCGTCACATCCTCCGCAGGCTTTTTGTTCAGCATCGGCAGGAGAGAAGCCAACCCTTCTTCTTCCCCGTCTTCCTCCTCGATGAACTGGTCAATGTTTTCCAGCACATCTTCCTGCACATCCTTGATATAGGAAATGACCCTTTCGTACTGCTGATATTTCCCCTGCACCTCATTCACATGATGGCCAATGGCAAACATCCCTGTTTTATAATCCAGCTGATCCATCTGTTTTTTGGATTCCTTATCCAGATCCCGCAATTCCCGCATGATGGAACCGGCTTTTTCCTGCACCATCTGGGAATTTTTTTCGATGGTATCCTTCTGTTCTTCCGTCAGGTCATCATAATCATCTTCGCCAACGGCCTTGCCATCCACTACAGGCATGAAAAACACACCGGAGTTGGTGGTCTTCACCTGAAAATCATGCTGTTCCGCCACGGCGCTCATTTCTGCCATCAGGGCATCTCTTTTTTCGTCAAAGGAACGCTCCAGAGCGATTTTCTGAGCATCATATTCCTCCGTGCGGAAGGCCTTCTGCAGTTCTGTTCGGAACAGCTGCACCAGTTCCGCCATATCCTCCTTGAACTGCTTGCCGTGGCCTGCTTCAAAGCGCAGTGCCAGCGGGCTTCTGGGGCTCTGGAAATTATAGACATAGCACCAGTCATAGGGCACAGGTTCTGTTTCCGCCAGTTTTTCCGTACTGCTGCGGGCATAGGTGGTCTTACCCGTGCCGCTGGGGCCTGCCATATAAATGTTGTACCCCTTCATTTTCACCGCCAGACCAAAATCAAAGGCCTTTACCGCTCTGTCCTGTCCGATGACCCCTTCCAGCGGTTTCACTTCCGCCGTGGTCTGAAAACCCAGATCATCGGGGAAACAGCCTTTTTTCAGCTGTGTGTATTCCAACTCAAATGGTTTTGTCATGCTTTTTCATCTCCTTTACAGAAAGCGCCGCGGATCACAAAAATCCCCGACGCCCCTAAAATGCTTATTTATCTTCAATTTTCTTCGGAAAAATATTTCCACATGATGATGGCATCTTCCTTTGTATCGGGATAATAATTCTTGCGGATACCTTCCGCCTTAAATCCGTATTTATGATACAGTGCCTGCGCAGGGGCATTACCCATACGCACTTCCAGTGTGATGCCATACATTTTCTTTTCTACGGCAATTTCGATGAGTTTTTCCATCAGCATACTGCCGACACCCCTGCAGCGGGCTTCTTCCAGCACCCCCACATTGGTGATATGGCCTTCCACCACCACATGCCACATGCCTGCATAACCGATGACCTTGCCATCTTCCACGGCAACATAATAGATCGCCATGTTATTTTCCCTGATCTCTCTTTCAAATTCCGATCTAGGCCAGGGGATAGAAAAAGTTGCTTCTTCCAGCTCCACCACGCCATCCAGATGTTCTTCCGTCATGGGAACGATTTCGATCATTTCCCTTCCTCCTTCGCCAGACGTTCTTCCCTTTCTCTTTCTGCCTGAGATTTTCTCAGATAGATCAGTTCGAATTCGTCACTCTTCTTCGCCATGCCTTCTTCTGCCAGAATACGGCCCAATGCCGCCACGGAAGATGCACGCTGCATATTGCAGTGGGCAGGGGCAAAGAGGAAATTGGGGTTCTGTTCCAGTTTTGCCTTATGCACAGGCACACCATCCCCCAGGAAGATCACTTCCTGCTCCAGCATTTCCGCGATCTCCATGATACGTTCGATAGATTCTGCCATGTGGTCTGTCAGGCGCAGCATTTTGCCGTTTTCCCACATATAAAAGGCTGCATAGACCTGATTTCTTCTGGCATCCATAATGGGACAGATGATCTTATTTGTTTCAAAGATATTATATGCCAGAGCATCCAGGGTGGGCACTGCCACCAATGGTTTATCCAGCGCCAGCGCAAAGCCTTTGGCCGTTGCCGCGCCGATACGCAGGCCTGTAAAAGAACCGGGGCCCGCCGCACAGGCGATGCAGTCAATGGACGCCTTGTCTGTTTCGGAACGCTCGATGATCTCTGCGATCATAGGCATGATGGTCTGGCTGTGTGTCAGTTTATAGTTCAGTGTAAATTCGCAGATGAGTTTATCATCCTCCACCAGAGCCGCACTGGCTGTCTGTCCTGTGGTATCGATCCCCAAAATTTTCATGCTCAGTCCTCCTGTCTCAAAGTGATACAACGATAATCGTCATCCTTTGTATAATCCTTTTCCACGGTGATCCAGATGGCATCGGCAGGGATCAGGTCTTTCACCAGTTCCGCCCATTCCACCAGACAAACGCCTTCGCCGTAGAAATAATCTTCGTAGCCCGTATCCTCCATTTCTTCCTCGCAGGAAATGCGGTATACATCATAATGATACAAAGGCAGTCTGCCTTCGTACTCATTGACGATGGCAAAGGTAGGGCTGGTCACATATTCTGTCACTTCCAGACCCTTTGCGAAGCCCTTGGTGAAGACTGTCTTCCCTACGCCCAGATCGCCGCTGAGACAGTAAACCTGCCCCGCCTTTGCGGCTCTCCCCATCTTTTCCCCGAAGGCTTCTGTTTCCGCGGGGCCGTATGTTTCAAATCTTTCGTTCATATTCCTCAACCTCAGTTAATAAAGATCGCTGTGATATCTTCGTCCAGTTTTGTTACGCCCTTGCCGTCATAATAGCCCAGACCGCCGGTCAATTTCTGCACATCATAGCCGTAGATAAGGGCTGCCTTGCCGTTGCCTTTATACTGGAAGGCAAATACGCCGCCGTCGATGGTTTCACGTTTTTCGCCGTCCCACCATTCCATTTTGCCACTGCCTGTTTTCTGATCCAGCAGCAGATAATATACTCTGCCTGCATCTTTTGCAAACTGTACACCGCTGGCATCTGTAATGCTGTTGTCGCCTGCCCCTGCTTTGCCCAGTTTGCCTGCGCCGTTTGCACAGTCGTAATAGTAGAACAGGTCATTTCTGCCTGCAAAAGCAAATTCTTCTACATTTTCCTGTACCGCTTCTGCTTCTGCCGCCTTGCCGATTTTCATCTGTTTCAGTGTGTTGCCGCCGTTAGCATCTTCCACCAGATAAGCCGCCTTGCTGCCGTCCTGAGAAACCTGTACCGTATTCAGCTGTACTGCAGAATCACTCAGTACTTCCACATTGCCAGCCCCATCCGCCAGGAAAGGCTGCATGCCGCCGTAATTGATGGACATATAGTAGATCATATCCACCATTTCCAGACCACCGCCGATGACAGACAGATACAGGGGCTGGAAAGGTTTTGCCTGATACCCTGTGATGAAGTTCTTTTCGCTGTCTTTCACTGCGATGGCAGAAACTACGTTATCTGCTACCAGTTTTGTTTTGCCGTTGGAAAGGATATAGTATTCCTGCAGCAGAGGTTCCAGACCTTTGTCGCTCTTCATAGCCGCACGCAGTTCGTCACGCATCAGTTTCTGGTCGTAGTTGGGGTCATCCTTTGTCATTTTTGCATCGATCTCTGCCATATCATCTTCCAGCAGTTCGGAATAAGGGATGATCTCTGTGGGTTTTACGCCGTACAGCAGATCTCTGCCGTTGGGCATCAGCTCCATGTACTGGGCGTTTTCCGCCACCAGAACAGGTTCATTTTTGAAGTCATAGCTGTAAATGTTATACATTTCATCCGCTTTGGAAACGAAGTACAGTGTATCTTCGGACAGTGCATACAGGGGGCAGGTATCTGTCAGTTTGACCACATTGACATCGCCGTCTTTCTGCACTTCTGCGGCACAAAGCATGTCATAAGCATCTCTGAATACCAGCCATTTGCCGTCTGCGCGCAGAGCATAGGTATCTTCTTCCAGCTGAATATTTTCCGCGATCTTTTCGCTTTCGCCGCCGCGATTCATTTTCAGCTGCATCGCATCGCCTTTCTTCGTCACGTAAGCAACAACTTCCCCGTTTTTGCTCATCTGATAATCAACAACGCCTTTGTCAATACATGTTCCTTCCTGAGAAGCATCCTTGACATTTCTGCGGTAAAGATCAAAGGATCCGTCTGCACTGACATTCGCACTGTAATATGCCACATCCGCATCTTTCGCCACGCCGGCACCCCATGCAGAATAGAAATAGTTGTAGCCGCCGCCGGCAGAAATATCTTCCTGCACCAGATAAGGCTCATTTTTCATATCGTAATAATACAGGTCGTTATCCTTGGCATAGAAAACCCCGGTATCCCTTACCACTTTGCCCACAGGCGTCATCCAGACCACTGCCAGAAAAGCGATAAACAGTGCAAGCCCCACAACAAGGCCAAGGATATTGCTGCCGCCTTTTTCAGCAGGTTTCTCTGCAGGGCTTTCTTCTGTTTCCGCCGCAGGTTCTTCCGCAGGTGCTTCTTCCATCACAGGTGTTTCTTCTATTTCTTCCGCAACAGGTTCCTGCATTTCCTGTTCCAGTTCTTCTTTCTTTTCCATATCGTCCATTTTTGGCGTCCTCCTTAATTGTTACAAATTGTTAAAAATATCTGTTCCAGAGTGCCAGAGCCACACGCCCGATGCCTTTGCCATTCCGGACAGCCTTTTTGTTTCTTGCCGTTCTCTTTTGTTTCTTTTCCATCTTAACGGCTGCCTTTGCCGCTTTTTTTGCAGCTTTTTCCATTGCCTTATATGCTGCTTTTTTCCTTCCACCGGGCAGTTTCTTTTTGATATCCAGTGCTTTTTTACCTGTTTTGGCAATCCTGATCCCTTTCTGGGCCGCGCCGATACCTGTTTTCACCTTCGGATCCATGAAAAAGCCCCCTTCCTTACGCTTTTTTGCGTACATTATATTGTACCACAATCATCCATATAAAGTCTACTCCACTAATTATTAACGAATTGTTACAAATTTTAAAGTTTTTTTGAATTTTCTATTTACAAACCATATTTTTCTATTTATAATACAGTTTGTATACAAAATATGAAAGGTGCGAATCTTCTTTATGAATAAACATCAGCATATCTCTCAGGAACAGAAAAAACATTCCCTGATTTCCCATATTTCTCAGAAAGCACTGCGTTTTACAACAGCATTCTGTGCAGCAGCCATGCTGGCTTGCGGCGTTGCCTATGCTGCAGCTCCCGCCGCTTCCGAAGCAGCCCTGCCCGCAGATGCCGCAGGTTCTACCTTCACAAACGTGGTAGTCACAGCCTATGATAAAAACGGTTTCCATTCTGACGATCTGATCAGAATCGATGCTCTGGTGCATAAAACAGATATTTCCTTTGCCGTGATCTCCAATAAGATCAACGCTGCACTGGAAAAACAGAACCATATCCCCGGCGGCTGGCCCGTGGAGAGCAGAATCGTTTCCACCGAATTCAACCCCACCGCAGATCCCTGCATCAGCGACGGCAGAAAACACTACGGCATGGATATTTCCACAAAAAGCCAGATCATCCCCATTTATGCAACTGCATCCGGCACGGTGACAACTGCCACATTCCACCCCGAATTCGGCTATTATGTAGTCATCGACCATGAAAATGGCTTCACAACACTGTATGCACACTGCAACGAACTGACTGTAAACGCAGGCGATACAATCGAAAAAGGTGATATCATCGCCACCACCGGCAGCACCGGCTGGTCTACCGGCATCCATTGCCACTACGAAATCCAGCTGAACGGTGTATATCAGAACCCCAGAGATTATCTTGGCTAAAAAAGGAACCTCAACTCAGACGAGTTGAGGTTTTTTATTGTTCGTCAATCATTCGTATCTGACTGCTGTGCCGGATGCCGTTACCATCAGCATACCGTTATTGGCACCCAGTACTTCATAGTCGATATCCACACCGACTACCGCATTGGCACCCAGTTTTGCTGCTCTTTCTTCCATCTCACGAAGGGCACTTTCTCTGGCATTTACAAGTTCTGTTTCGTATGTATTGGAACGGCCGCCAAAAAAGTTGGACAGTCCCGCCACCATATCCTTCACTACGTCTACCCCGGAAATCACTTCACCAAACACGATGCCTTTGTATTCCACAATTTTTTTACCTTCGATGGCCTGTGTTGTTGTTACGATCATATCCATTCCTCCTTAATCATTGGTCAGATCACCATTGCCTGTAATAGGGATCGCCTCTCCCAGATATTTCGGCAGAGGCTGCACCACTGCTGTGCAGAAATCCTTGGCTCTAGCCAGCATCTCTCTAAATTCCCGATAGGCCTGTCCACGATACTCCACTTCCTGTGCAGGAACACCATAAGCCTCCAGACCTAATTTTTCCGCCACATACAAAGCCCTTGGCAAATGGTATCTCTGAGAAACGACAATCACTTTTTCTGCACAGAAAATATCCCTTGCACGATACATGCTTTCGTAGGTGGAAAACCCTGCGTGATCCATAAAGATGTCCGCGGAAGGGATGTCCCTTTCCATGGCATATTCCTTCATGAGGTTTACCTCATCATACTCTTTTCTGCCATGGTCACCACTCATCAAAAGCTTCGGTGCAGCACCATCCTCATATAAAGCAACCCCCGTTTCCAGCCTGTCCCGCAGCATCAGGCTGGGCGTCCCGTCTTCTCTGACTCCACAGCCCAGAACCAGTATACAGTCCGCTCCCTGTTCTGCCGCTTCTTCTGCCGTAAGGATTTTGTCAGCCGTATGATTTTTCACATGACTGCTCAAACCAAAAACAGCCAGTATTCCCATACATCCAAGACAAAACAGGGCAAAAAATCCCCGTTTCACCCATTTCATTTTCTTTCTCATACCATTTCCTTATTGCGGATGCGGGCACCAAAAGGAGTCAGAGCCAGCATGGCAAATTTAAAATGCTGGATACCAAAAGGGATGCCCACGATCGTCAGACAGCAGGTGATCCCCATCACCACGGAAGACAGTGCCAGTTCCAGCCCGCAGAACAGCACCCAGATCACATTCAGGATCACAGAGCCGCTGCCCATGTTGCCATAATCGATGACCTTCCCAAAGGGGCACAGCGCCATTTTCGCAAATTTGAAGCACTGTTTCCCCACAGGGATGCCGATGATGGAAATATAGCAGACGATCCCCGCCAGAAACCAGCCGATAGCAGAAATCAGACCGCCAAAGATGATCCACAATACATTTCCTAAAACCTGCAGTACGGACATTTTCATTCCTCCTAATCCATCAGATGTTTTCATTTCTGTAAAACATTACTGCTTTTGCAAAATCCTCATTCTCCAGAGCTTCTTTTCCTTTTTCCGAAAGGGCATAGACACCCTTTTCCACTCTCTGAAACCATTTATCATAATTTCTGCTGAAAAGGGCTACATAGTCCTCCATGCCCCGTTCTCTGAGGGATGCCATGGAAACCTGCCCCTCTCTTTCCAGAAGGCATGCCAGACGAATACTCTTCTCGCGAAAAGCCGTCATGATTTTCCTGCGGGTCATACCGCCCACATTGGCATCTACCTGACGGTTTTCCAGTTCCGCCTGCACCCGTTCCCGTTTTTTGCGATTCTTCCACGCAAGACTGTCGGAAGGCTCCAGCACCACATCCACTGTTTTTAAAGGGCTGTCCAGCGCAACTGTCAGCAGCCCCAGTTCCAGCCGTTTCAATAATTTCAGCATATCTTTCCATGCTTTTTCCCTTGCGCCTTTTTTTGGGCGGGGAATCGCCACAAAAACATGCTCTGTCAGACTCTGCCGATCCAATCCCTGATAGACCAGTTTCAGGTTAAAGGCTTTTTTCAGTTCTACGATGACCAGGTGCCCGTCTTTCACCGCAGCAATGTCGCAGTCCTTCACCTCTGCCTGCACCTGATAACCTTCCTCCTCCAGAAAGGCACGGATCGGCTCGTATAAATCTGTTTCCTTAAAATCAGCCATTGTATTTCTCCATGAAAGCTTCGATTTCTTCCACCGTTTTGATCATGGCGGAAGTCATCACTTCTCTGCCTTCTTCCGTTACCAGTACATCATCTTCGATACGGATACCGATTTCCCATTCTTCGATATACAGACCAGGTTCTACAGTCAGCACCATACCGGGCTGCAGGGTACGGTCAATATATCTGCCGATGTCATGGGTTTCTGCACCAAGGTAATGGCTCACCCCATGATAATAATATTTCGCCACATCTTCCTTCGTTTCCACCAGACCGATTTCCTTCAGCGCATCGAAATAATAATCTTTCAGAAGTTCATTCAGGCTGTTGAAGGGCACACCGGGTTTGATGGCTTCGATGACTCTTCTCTGGCCTTCCAAAACGATGTTGTAAACCAGTTTCTGTCTTTCTGTGAATTTGCCGCTAATGGGGAAGGTACGGGAAATATCCCCTGCATACCAGCCCCACTGGGCACCGGCATCGATGAGGATCAGTTCGCCGTCTTTCACTTCCTGATTATTTTTATCATAATGGAGGATCGTGCCTCTTTTCCCGCCGGCGGCGATGGTACCGAAAGCTCTGTCCTTCACGCCGTTTTTCTTCAGCACATAGTCATATGCCGCTTCCACTTCATATTCCATCATACCGGGTCTTGCCACTTTCATCATTTCCTCAATACCCAGACGGGTAATATCCATGGCCTTGCGCATCCGTTCCAGTTCCCATTCTTCCTTGATGACACGCATTTCGCTGAAATCAGGATAGAGATCACCGATGATCATATGAGGGGTCTGTCTGCGTACTTTTTCCGCAAATTCCAGCGCAGGAGAAAGAGCATCGTTCCATTCTCTGTTTTCCAGATCCATCCACATCTTTTTGATGCCGTTTTTGAAAAGATAAGCCGCAAAATCCGCTTCAAACGCATCGATGACAGAAATATCTGTAATGCCGCTGATTTCTGTCGCCTCTTCCGCAGTCATGTTTGCGCCGACCCATTTCGCCATTTCGCCGTTATCTCTGGGGATATAAAGGGTCTCCTGCACGCCTGTTCTGGTTTTCGCCAGAAAAAGGATACAGTCCTCTCTGTCAATACCCGTCAGATAATAGAAATTGCGGTCAGGGGAAAAAGGATATCTTTCATCCCCTCTTTTATAGGGTGCCTTCCCTGCAAAAATCACTGCCGCAGAAAACATCTCCATACGGTTCAGCAGTTT
>NZ_JBGVHV010000075.1:0-2224 GCF_045122575.1 Anaerotignum sp.
GGTCAGCTTCGCATCATAAATGATGCTGCGGGGGCGAAGCCCTCAAGGAACTCACTCAGCGTGATAAAGATACAGAGAACTGTTCTGTAAAGATTTCTGCACATCGATGATTCTCTGATTGAAAGAGCCTTTCCAGTGCAGTTTCGTATCCTTCAGGTCTTCCATAAATCTGCCGTCTACCAGTACGTCGATATACTGCATCATCGGCAGAGCGCTGATCTCTTCCCAGCGATAGCCTGTGTACAGCCAGATATTCTTATCTGGAAATTCATATTTTACTTTTCTTGCCAGATGCTCGATTGCTGCGCGGTTGCCTTCGAAAAGGGGGTCACCGCCGCTGAAAGTGATGCCGCTGATATAGTCGCGGCTGAGAATCTCAAACAGTTCTTTTTCCGCATCTTCGTCAAAGGGGATGCCGCTTTCGGGATCCCATGTCTGAGGGTTATGACAGCCTTTGCAGTGGTGAGGGCAGCCGCTGACCCAAAGCACTACCCGCAGCCCTTCGCCGTTGAGCATATCGTCTTTTGTGATGTTGTGATATCGCAAGCCCATTACATACTCTTCCTTTCTGCAATTTCAGCCATTTTCGCATCGTTCAGACGGGAATCGCCTTTCACACGGGAATAGGACAGATAGCCATTCATTCTGTCGATCTTTGTCAGGTTGCTGCTGCCGCATTTCGGGCAGGTATCCATTTCCAGTTCCTGATGACCGCAGTCGTCACAGTAGGCCAGAGAAAGGTTGACCCCTTCGTAGAAGCCCATTTTCATGGCGCGGCGTACCAGTGTGCGGATGGCATCCAGATTATAATCGATGGGATATTTTACATACTGGATCTTGCCGCCGTTGGACAGATCCCAGAAGCGTTTTTCCAGATCCTGTTTTTCGATGGGAGTGATATCTTCGGTAACGTGGCAATGGAAACTGTTGGAGACATAGGGTCTGTCGGAAACATGTTCCACTACGCCGAACTTCTTGCGGAACTGGGTTACCTGCAGGCCGCAGAGGCTTTCTGCAGGGGTGCCGTAGATGGCATACAGATTGCCGTCGGCTTTTTTGAATTCCGCAATTTTTTCGTTGATATGTTTCAGGGTTTCGATAGCAAATTCGCCGTCTTCCACCAGAGATTTACCGTTATACAGTTCCTGCAGTTCATTCAGGGCAGTGATGCCGAAAGAAGCGGTTGCTGTTTTCAGCAGAGGTTTGATCTTATCATGGAAATTCAGGTGACCGCCGTAGAAACCGCCTTCGCAGTAAGCCAGAGGGTTTGTGGAGGCGCGCATTTCACCCAGATATGCGTAAGTGCGGATATGGAGCTGACGGATCAGTTCCAGATAATAATCCAGTACTTCAAAGAAAGGCTTGTTTTCCTGTTTTGCTTTGGCATAGATCATGGGCAGATGCAGGCTGACCGCACCGATATTGAAGCGGCCCACGAAGACGGGTTTGTCGTTTTCGTCCGCAGGTTCCATGCCGCCTTTTTCGTACCAGGGGGAAAGGAAGGCTCTGCAGCCCATGGGGCTGATGATAGCACCGTATTTTTTATACATTTCCGCCACATAACCTTCACCTGTCAGGGAAAGCCAGTCGGGATACATGCTCTTGGAGGAGCAGAGGATACCTGCTTCGAATACATCTTCCAGTTCCTTGCCGGGGCCGTGGAGGTTTTCATCATAGAGGAAAACCAGCTTGGGGAAAAGTACGGGTTTTTTGCAGGTCTTCTTGCCCTGACCCTTACGGCGTACGTTCAGCATGGAAATAGATGCCATCTTGGCAAATTTCCCTGTGCCTGTGCCGAAGGTCATGGTGATGAAGGGATAGTCCCCGCGGCTGGAAGCAACAGTATTGAATTTATATTCCCAGCCCTGGAAGCCCTGATCGAAATCCTTCTGGATATCTTTCATGGTTTCTCTGTCTGCCACACGGGCAGTCAGACCCAGATCGATATATCTGCGGTAATATTTTTCATAACTCTTTTCTGCAAAAGGTTCCAGCAGCAGGTCTACAGAAGGTACTGTAAAGCCACCGTACTGCTGGCTGGCTGCGGAAAGGACAATATCGCCGATGACGTCAAAGGCAACTTCCAGTGTTTTGGGCTCGTTGTACCACAGGTTGCCCATTTCAAAGCCCCCTGTCAGTACAGTCTTTACATCGAACAGACAACAGTTCATGGTGTCCCTTCTGGCGGACATATCGTGGATATAGATATACCCGTCACGGCAGG
>NZ_JBGVHV010000076.1:0-2561 GCF_045122575.1 Anaerotignum sp.
CGTCTACCACTTCGTCCAGTGCGTCCTTCATTTTTTTCCAGACGGACAGGGAAACGCAGTGGTCTGCATTGGAACAGTTGGGATGGTCTACGCAATCCACGGGGGACAGGGAACCTTCCAGCACACGCAACACTTCACCTACTGTTGTTTCGGCAGGGGGATTGGTCAGGGTATAGCCACCCTGGGCACCGCGGAAACTTTTCACCAGACCGGACTTTGTCAGAGGGTTGATGATCTGTTCCAGATATTTTTCGGAAATACCCTGATCCTTTGCAATGGATTTCAGGGGGATGGTGCCGTTTTCATAATTCAGTGCCAGTGCCAGCATCAGACGGATGCCGTAACGACCTCTTGTTGAAATTTTCATAAAGTCACCTCGCTAATCTGATATGGATAGTGGGGATGTTTTTTACTTGTTTGAAAATCAAGCTTCATCATTCCAACCCTTGCAGATGTCTACCCATTCTACACATTTGCCGTACTGGAAAAGTTCATCGCATGTCAGTTCTACAGCGGAGTTGCTTGTACCTGCTGCGGGGAATACAGTATCAAAACGCTGCATGGAAATATCTGCATAAGCCTTTGTGCCTTCGGGCAGATCGAAAGGACAAACACCGCCGACAGCATGGCCTGTTGCCTCCAGTGTTTCTTCTGCGGACAGCATTTTTGCTTTCAGGCCGAATTTATCTTTGAATTTGCGGTTATCGATTTTTGTATCGCCTGCAACGCAGATCACGATAGGGCCTTCTTTGCTCATCAGGCACAGTGTTTTGGTGATGCGGGCAGGAATTACGCCTGCAGCTTCCGCAGCCAGCTCCACTGTTGCGCTGGACTGAGAAAATTCGATGGGTTCTTTGGGACAGTTCATATCTTTCAGATATGCACGTACACTTTCAATAGACATTGGTATTACCTCTCCTCTTTTTGCTTTTGTTTCTTTATTGCTGCAATTTGCAACGTATGATTTTTTATACAGCATATCAGAAAAGTAGGAATTATGCAAGGGAAGAAAAGATTTTCGGGGATATTGTTTTATTCTTTTTGTTGTGCTATACTGTTTGAATAATTGAACAGGTAGGTTTTTCCTCTTTGGGGAAAATCTCTGACTTTTCGCTGCAATCGGCGCTTACACAGGCTTTGCCTGTATGTTCGCTTCTCAAAACGCAGCGAAGCCCGTTGCCTAGGTATCAATGTGCAAAGTCTTACCATTGACCATGCGAGAGACAGAGCAGTGATGATACAACCATGAAGAAGTCTTCCTATATCCCCGTATAGGAGGACTTTTCTCTTTTTGGCGGGCAAAACGGGCAGCCGCCTTTCCTCATTCTTGACGAAAAAAGAGCCAAATGCTATACTCAATAAGGCTTACGAAATAAAGAAAAATCGAGGGATTTTAATGATAAGAAATATACTGGAATATATGGAAAAAACGGCAGAACGCCTGCCGGATAAAGTTGCTTTTTCCGCAGCGGAAGGGGAAATTACCTTCGCAGAACTGGAAAACACAGCAAAACGCATCGGTACATACCTGACCCGCTTCGGCAAATGTCCTGTGGCGGTTATGATGCAGAAAACGCCGGTTTCTGTGGCAGCATTCATGGGTGCTGTTTACAGCGGCAATTTCTATACACCCATTGACGTGACTATGCCAAAGGAACGTGTACTTTCTATCCTGCACACACTGAATCCCGGTGTGATGGTCATCGATGAAAAAAGCAGAAAAGTGGCCGATGGCCTTGGTTACGAAGGAGAGATCGTGGTTCTGGAAGAAATTCTGGAAACGGAGATCGACGAAGAGATCCTGAAAAAAATCAGACTGAAAACCATCGACACAGACCCCCTGTATGCCCTGTTTACCTCCGGTTCCACGGGTGTGCCCAAAGGGGTTGTTATCAGCCATCAGGCCGTGGTGAACCTGACAGAATGGTATACAGAAGCCTTTGATATCACAGAAAAAGAGATCATCGGCAATCAGGCGCCATTTTATTTTGATTCTTCCGTAAAGGATATTTATGCAGTTCTGAAAACGGGGGCACAGATGGAGATCATTCCGAAAATGCTGTTCTCCTTCCCGAAAAAACTGCTGGAACATCTGGAAGCAAAACAGATCAACTATATAGACTGGGTGCCTTCTGCCCTGTGTATTGTAGTCAACACAGGTGCATTGGAAGCGTTCCAGCCTTCCTATCTGAAAAAAATCATGTTCTGCGGTGAGGCTATGCCTACCAAGCAGTTCAACATGTGGAAAGCAAAATATCCCGATGCCATGTTCGCAAATATCTATGGCCCTACAGAAACGACCGTAGACTGTACATTCTACATCGTGGACAGGGAATTTGCGGACGATGAGCCTCTGCCCATTGGCTATGGCTGCAGAAATACGGATGTTTTCATCCTCAATGGCGATAGACTGGCGGAAAAAGGGGAAAGCGGCGAACTCTGTGTTCGCGGTAGATGTCTGGCTCTGGGTTATTATAATAATCCCGAAAAAACGGCAGAAGCCTTTATTCAGAATCCTCTGAATCCCTATTATCCCGAAAAGATCTATAAAACAGGGGATA
>NZ_JBGVHV010000077.1:0-3437 GCF_045122575.1 Anaerotignum sp.
TTCTTAACATAATACATCACTTTAATAATAGTCCTCTTTCTTACAAAAAACAACAAAAAAAGTCTTAAGATTATCCGTTTCCAGAAATCTCAAGACTTTTCATCTTCAAAATAAAATAGTTCCTCAAACTTTTTATCCAAAGCAATACACAGAATCAGTGCCAGCTTTGCAGTTGGGTTGAACTGTCCTGTTTCAATAGAACTGATCGTATTTCTCGAAACACCAACCATTTCCGCCAAAGCACTCTGTGAAAGACCTTTTTCTGTTCTAGCATCTTTCAAATGATTTTTTAAAATCAATCCTTCATTCACTTATATTACCCCACTCAAAATGGCAATTGCATATTCTACAAAATCCTGAACTGCAAATACACCACACAAAATCGCATATTTTAATATCTTTTTATCTTCAAGAACTTTATACCGTCCATAGTGATACATTGCCATATAGGAAAAGTATACCATAAGAATTTCAGATGTGCTTCTTTTTCCAAAAAAATTTATGACTGCTATCGAAAATACGAGTACCATTAACACAGACATTGCTCTTTTCTCCGCCTGCTCTAAGCGGTATTCCACACCTTCGTCATAATTCTCTTCTCTGCTTTTTGCCAAAATTTTTTCTTTATCCATAATAGCACCTCCGTTATGCCAAGTTTTCTTGTCGTTTCAATTATAGCATTACCAAGTTTTCTTGTCAATATATATGACAAGTTTTCTTTGCAAAAAAAACAGGCTCTCCTACGAGAGCCTGTAAAATATCAGTTTATTTCTGCACCAGCGCAAGCATTTCTTCCACGGGCGCATACACCTCGCCGTCCACATAATAACACTGGATATCGCTTTCCTTGCCATTCACCAGCAATTTGAAATCCACCTTTTCTGTGATCAGGTGACCACTGCCATCCATCAGCATTTCATTGCCAAGGGACGTAAAGCTTCTGCCGATCTGCAGATTCAAAGTTCCTGCTTCTTTTTGATAATCTGCAGAAAAACCTTTTCCTGCCTTTGCCAGCTGACGCAGGGGCGCATAGGCTTTGCCGAAAATGTCCAATGTAGTAAAGGTCATTTCCTGTGTCCCAGCAGAAATGGTCTGCTCTGTCAGTTTTCGGCTGTTATCCACGCCGATCCAAGGCAGCTCATAGGGCTTGATACGATCCGTATAGATGCCGTCCACCCCAACTGCCAACAGGTTTTTCATAGTCAGATAACGATTCGTGGTATGGGCATAGACCTTCAGCCCTTTCGCCTTCAGCTTGCTGACATTTTCCTTTGTTGCCCTGTCCACATGAAGGGTCACAGTCTGGATCCCATTCGATATGCAGTAATTGGCAATATCATCGTAGTCAGGATTGTTATACAGATACAGGGTAAAGATCCAGTTTTCAAAGGGATGGATCGCCCTCACCCAATGGATCATTTCCTTGTTGTACAGCTGGGGAATGATCCGATCCAGCACTTCCGGATGCCCGATATTTTTTGCAATATTCACAATATCACGGAACTGTCTCTGTACCGTAGCCTTATCCGTATCCTTTGTATCCGTCACCAGATACATATCGGGGTATTCCGCCATCAGATACAGCAGGTCTACCGCTCTGAGGGGGGTCTGGTTGAAAATAATGGGGCTGTTCAGAAAGGTCTGGGAATCCATGACCACATCACCGGTGGTAGGGATATCCAGTCTGGCATAGGAGCCGTCCTTTTCAAAATCATGGCGCAGCACCAGCACACCATCGGAAGTATATGTAAAATCGCCTTCCACCACGCGGAATCCCTTTTCCCATGCGTTGATGAAAGCCTCTTTGGAATTTGTCTCGATTTTATTGTCCACTTCCCCAAATGCGTGGGCAATCAGCGGATTTCCGCTCTGCCAGTCCGCCGCAAGGGCAGGCTGCGCCGCAGAAACGGCAAACAGAGCCGCCAGCAAAAAAGCTGTCCGTCGGTTTCCTTTCATTTTTCATCTCTCCAATCTTTTCCAAAAGTAAAAAGCGGAAGTAGTCACCTACCTCCGCCTTTTTTCTTCATTAGTCTTCGTCGTCGAACAGATCGCTGAATGCTGCAGAAACTTTATCGAAGTCTTCATCGCTTTCGATGTTCAAGAGTTCAATGCCTTCTTCGTCTTCTTTGTATTCATACAGCAGAACAGTTTCATCTTCCAGAGGCAGCAGGGCAATATATTCTTTGCCTTCGATGCCGTCTACAGAGAACACACCCAGAATGCCGCATTCCATTTCTGTATCGTCATCCAGTGTCAGTGTTAATGTTTCCATTTCCATTTCTTCGTGTACGTGATCGTGATCGTGACCACAGCCGCAACCGCATTCGCTCATGATTGAGTCCTCCTTATATAGATCATTTTAGTGCGTTTTTGATTCTCTATCATAATAACCGAAAATCGCCTATTTCACAATTATTTTTTTGACTTTTTGCACGGTTCGCTTCTTTTTCCGCAAGTTTTTTTGCTTTCTTTGCAAAGAAGCCCATTTCGTCATCTTTTTTCTTTCCTTTTTTCTCCTTCTTTTCCTCTTTTTTCTGAGGTTTGGAAGAAGAGAAGAAATCATTTCTGTCTTTTTTCTGTTTCTTCCTTTTGGAGTCACCGCCGCCAACTTCGATAACGATGTCATCTTCCCAGTCGCCGAATTCGCCCCAGCCTTCGCCTTCCACCCATTTATCCTCAATGATGAGCTTTTTCTTCTTCATAGGTTTTACCACGTCTTTTTTGGTTTTCTGGCTGTCCACCAGTTTGCCGTAAGACATTTCCTTCTGTTCAAATTTCAGCCCCCACGCCTTTTCGTATTTATGCACCCATTTGCGTTCGTAGGGCGTTACGATGGTGATGGCTGTCCCTTCCAGACCTTTTCTGCCGCAGCGGCCTGCACGATGCAGATAGTGGGTGGGTTCTTCGGGCACATCCAGGTTGATGACATGGGTCACCCCTTCGATATCCAGCCCGCGGGAACCGATATCGGAAGCTACCAGCACGTTGATGCGGCCTTCACGGAAACCGTCCATGGCATTCTTTCTATCCATTTTGCTGGCCTGGCCGTAAATACCATCAGCCTTGATGCCGTGGTGGCAGAGTTTTTCCACTGTTACTTCGATATTTTCGGGATTATTCAGAAATACCATAGCCTTGGCAGGTTTTTCCCCTGCAAGGACTTTACGCAGATTCACGAATTTTTCTCTGTGGGCGGAAAGGATGTAATAATGCTTGATGCCCTTGGGCACAACGCCGCCGCTTTTCGCTTCCAGATCGATGCAGTCTTCCTTCATCATGCAGACTGCCTTTTCTTTCGCTTCCCCGCTGACGGAAGCAGACAACAGTACGATCTGTCTGTCTCTCAAAGTTGTTTTGATGACAGCCTCTACGTCTTCCACATTGCCATCATCCATCAGTCTGTCCCCTTCGTCCAGCACGATGGTTTTTACCAGATG
>NZ_JBGVHV010000078.1:0-6113 GCF_045122575.1 Anaerotignum sp.
ACTGTGTAAATCTTTGGTGGTCATTTCCTTTTCAAACATTAGAAAAGCAAGTTTCTTTCTGTCAATCCTCATATATTCACCTCCCCCCAGAGAAATATTCATAAACGAATATTTTCTTGACATTTTTATAATACTATTCTATACTGAATATGTCAAGAAAATCTGTTTGCATTTTCGAATATTTCATTTATACTTGTAGTGGAGGTGTTCCACTATGGGCGTAAACGATTTTATTCAAGTAGGAAGTAGAATTAAGGAAGCAAGGCTAAATCACAAACCTAAAATTTCTCAAAAAGAAATGGCTAGATTATTAGAAATCCCAGTGCCAACCTATTCAGGTTACGAAAACAATCACAGGGAACCTAACAGAGATACTATTGAAAAAATCGCAGAAATTCTCGGAGTATCTGTAGAATCTTTAATGGGAATCTCTGAACGAAAATATATAGATTTATTTACCGGCGGTAGTGCAGCAAATAAGATTTTCTTAAAAAATGCGGAAGAAATCCTTAACAAACGACTCGCAGAGCTTGGGTTAGAAGCCCAGGATATTACAAAAGATATTGCCCGTAGCACAACAGAAATGATGAAAACACTCGGTCAATCTACTGTAGATAATCTGCAAGACATCTTAGAGCCTTACAGCAAACTTAACGATAAAGGTAAACAAAAAGCTGTGGAATATACCAACGATCTGACGCAGATCGATGAATACACAAAAAAATAACCGCCTCGGCGGTGATCCGAAACGGTTACTTGTTTTCGATGGAACAGAAGTGTACCACGAAAACTGATTTTCGAAAGGTTTTGCGAAAAAAGAAGAATTTTCAAAAATCCCTTTTTACGGGTGTAAGTGTTCTGCATCCTGGTTCTACAGAACAAACACACTGTTTTGCCCCTATTATGGGGATAGCCGCCTCAGGTGCACAATCCCGAAACGGCTAGGAAGAATGCGAAAACCTTCGCATTACTCTTATATTATACCTAAAAACACTTGAAAACTCAACGAAACAGAGCATTTTCAGCGGTATATACAATGCTTTTGTTTCTAGTATTTCTATTATACTTATTCCTAACAAATTGCATAAAAAATCCCCATCCGACTGCAATCGGACAGGGGTTTTATAAGCGGTCACACTGTTGTACAACACGCCCTAGCAAGCAAATTATAGCATATGACCGCTTTATTTTCTATACCCAAAAATAAGGAGGTTTATTTTTATGCCCGTTTATTATGATGAAAACCGTAAGAGCTGGTACACCAGTTTCTATTATCAGGACTGGCAGGGGAACCGTAAACGCAAAAAGAAAGAAGGCTTTGCCCGGAAAAAGGATGCACAGGAATATGAGAAAAACTTCTTAGCTCTACACTCTGGATCCTGTGGAGATATGACATTCGGACAAATGACAGAGCTTTATCTAGCTGACTGCAAGATCAGACAGAAGCCTACCAGTTATGCAGTAAAGGAAAGCGGTGTAAATAAGCACGTTCTTCCATACTTTAAAGACACGCCGATCAATACGATCACCGTTGCGCAGGTCAGACAATGGCAGAATGAGCTATTGGACAGTGGGAAGTATGGCGCAAACTACCTCCACACCATTAACGGGTATCTGTCAGCCATTTTCAACCACGCCATGAAGTTTTACGGTCTGCAGAAGAACCCAGCAAAGGAATGTGGTAAAATCCGCGGTAAACGCCCTGAGCTGCAGTTCTGGACACTAGAACAGTTTAACGCCTTTATAGAAACCTACAAAGGGCAGTTCCCAGAGTATCCAATCTTTCTACTGCTGTTCTGGGTTGGGTTACGTTCTGGGGAGCTTATGGCTCTGACACTGGATGATTTCAACTTCGAAAAGCACACCGTCAGGATCAATAAAACCTATCACCGATTAGATAAACAGGATCTGATCCTTACACCCAAGACAGAACGCAGCAACAGAGAGCCTACCATTCCCACATTCATAGAAGAAGCTGTAAAAGAGTATGCCGCCATGCTGTACGATTACAAGCCGTCAGACAGGCTCTTTGATGTGTCCAAGCATTTCCTCAAGCACCGCTTAAACAAAGGCACACAGGCCGCAGGACTGCCCCAGATAAGGGTACATGATTTAAGGCATTCCCACGCATCACTCCTTATCCATCTGGGATTCTCCCCTCTGGTGATCCAGGAACGCCTAGGACATGAGAATATCGAAACCACACTAAATATCTACAGCCACCTTTACCCCACACAGCAAGGGGAGCTGGCAGCCAAATTACAAGAGGTTTTCATCAAATAGTACGTTTTTAGTACGGTCAGATAAAAAAGAACCCCAAGAAATACTGATTTTTCAGCATTTCAAGGGGTTTTGTTATTTAGTCATCCAGAATAATAAAGCTGTAGTCAACGCCTGTGCGTTCCATAAAATAATTCTTTGCCGCAATGTCGGAATCCACACGAGCCGCCGTCCAGTATTCCCCATTCATATAGGCAACACAGCGGGAGCCGTCTGTCAGACGGAAATAGGCACAGCTTGCTGTGGCGCACTGATAGGCGATCTGACTTTTACTTGTAATAAGATAATTGCTGAACAGTGCCGCAATGGCACCGCCCTGCTCTGTTTTCACCAGATTTCTCCATGCCGCCAGATTATATTTGGGCAACACTTCCACATTAAAGTCCGGCACCAGTTTATTGATGGCGTTGATGGGGTATGCATCCATCTGCACATTGGGATATACCACTTCCCAGAAACCATCATCGTTTTTCAGAATATACTGCTTGATATTTGCCGCATTGGAAGCCGGAGAAAAGGTTACAGATGCATATTTATTGTCTTTTCTGATCTCACGAACATACAGGTCTTCGAATTTCCCTTCATACAGACCGATATAGTTCAGTATACGGCCATATTCTGCAGAAGCAGAAGAAAGTCGGCCTACCGTGCCATGGCTCTGATGATATCTTGCCAGCAGGGACGTATAATCAGACTGGGAGATCTGTCCCGCCTTGCCGTCGGCACAGGCCAGCACATATTTATTGTTCAGCTTCACTGCCGCAAAGGCACAGAATTTTCTGCCGCCGGAGGGCACATTTGCCCCCTCATATCTGGCAAGGTCGCTGCCGTCGATCAGCAGGATCTCATATCCTGTTGTATCCAGACCGCTCTGCAGATAGCCTTCCTTCACCAGCATGGCAGGGGTTATGTAACAGCCGTCATAATAGCCGTAAAGTTTCCCGTTTTTGCTCATCCATCCACGCTTTGCCCCGTTGATGCGGTAATCCTGCTGGGCTGCTGCCGCCACCGCGGTCAGGTTTTCGTAATGCATGGATATTTCGCTCTGCCAGAAGGGCTTCGTCTGCGTTTTTTTGGATTCTTCTTTTTTCTTATCTGTTTTTTCCTTATCTTCTTCTGTTTTATCTTTATCATCTTTCCCACCGGGAACGATGATCTCCATTGTATGGCCATCCTCCTGCTTTTCCTGCGCAGGGGGCACGTCCTCCTGAGCAGTGCTGCCAAAATTACAGCCGCTCATACAAACACAAAGACCCAGAAGAAGGCATAGAAAGCGCCAGCTTTTATTCTTCACGATAATCATCCTCTTTATCTTTGATCGCTTCGTATACAGAAAGCAGTTCTTCCTGATGTTTATCCAGAATGTCTGTCAGTTTCTGTTCCATCACGTCCTGTTCTTCTGCGAAGGGGAAACGCACCACCCATACAGGGTCATAATGGCCGTCTTCTTCTTCGATGGCATCTACCAGCGCGCCTACGGTTTCTGTATCATAATAATCATAAACCGCATCATATTCCCAGTCCTGCAGTTCCTTATCACAGGTCAGGCGCAGAACGACTTCCGCCCCTTCTTTTTCTGCGTAAATATTGAAGATCAGACCGCTGTTTTCGGGCAGGGTATATGCGCCCATTTCCTTTTCCAGAAAGCCTGTTTCCGCATCTTTCAGCATGATTACGATTACTGTATCTTCCATGTATAGTCTCCTTCTATCCACTGATATCTACAAAATTCTTATCTGATCATTATACTACAAAATCCGCCGAAACGCAACAATTCCTACCCCTTCACAGGGCTTATCTGCCTATCTGACGAAAAGAGAAACGATTTGTTCCCCTTATTTTTCAATTTCCGAACAAGAGCAAAAAGGCGTTGGCTCTCCTGCATGTTCGCCAAGGAATTTTTCCATATAATACATCCCTCTCCACTGCCCCAGTTTATAGGCGCAGTTGGTCAGCCTGCCCGCCACGCGATACCCCATTTTTTCATGGAAAGCTACGCTTTCGGGGTTCGGGTCTGCGATCAGGGCAATGGCTGTCTGCACATTCTGCTGTTTCAGTTTTTCCTCCAGGGCTTCATAAAGCATCCTGCCGATGCCCCTGCCGTGGGCTTCTTTTCTGAGATAGACCGTTACCTCTGCCGTCCAGCGAAAAGCCGCCCGCGGGTGAAAGGCCGAAGCATAGGCGTAGCCAAGGATGACGCCATTCTCCACCGCTGCCAGATAAGGATAATTTTTTGTTGTATTTGCAATGCGCCCCTGAAATTCTTCCACAGAGGGCACTTCATATTCATAGGTCACCGCCGTCTGTTCCACATAGGGTGCATAAATAGAGACCAGTTCCGCCGCATCTGCCACAGTCACGAGTCTAAGCATGATTTTCTCCATATTTCTTCCTCTTTTCATCTGTTTTTTCTGATTGTACGCCTTTTTCCCGCAAAAGAAAAGCCCTACAGGTTTCCCCGTAAGGCTTCTTTTCATTTGATGGTCGTCTGCTCTTCGTATAACGAAAAGGCTTCTTTCCCCAGCCCACAGAGAGGGCAGATATAATCCGGCGGCAGATCTTCCCATGCCGTCATGGCAGGGATCCCGTTTTCCGGCTCCCCCTTCGCCTCGTCATAAATATAGTCGCAGGCATCACATTTATATTTTTTCACCGCATATCACTCCCTTCTGAGAGAAGTATGGGCAAAAAGATAGGTTTTATTCCGCTTTCAGAATATCCTGCAGGAAGCTTTCCGCTTCAAAGGCTGCCCCCAGCCCCAGATAATCGGAGATGGTCTGACCCAGATCGGCAAAGGTTTTGCGGACACCAAGGTCAACGCCTTCCTTTACCTTCCTCCCGTAAGCCAGCACAGGTACATATTCTCTGGAATGGTCGGTACTTGCCGTTGTGGGGTCGCAGCCATGGTCTGCCGTAATGAACAGGATATCCTCCTCTTTCATCAGCGCCATGATCTCCGGCAGCTTGCTGTCGAAATATTCCAGAGCAGAAGCATACCCTTCCACATCATTTCTGTGACCATAGATCATATCCGTATCCACCAGATTGGTGAACAGGATCCCTTCAAAATCTTCTTTCATAAACTGCAGGGTCTTTTCGATGCCTTCGGCGTTGTTGGCCGTATGGTCTGCCTTTGTCATGCCGCGGTGTTCAAAAATATCCTCGATCTTGCCGATGGCAACCACTTCCATGCCTTTTTCCTTCGCCAGATCCAGAATCGTCACACCCGTCGGTTCCAGAGAGAAGTCCCTTCTGTTTTTCGTACGGGTGAAGCCTTCCTGCTCATTGCCGATAAAGGGACGGGCAATAACACGGGCCACCCCATGTTTCCCCGTCAGGATCTTTCTGGCTTTTTCACAGATCTCGTACAGTTTTTCCACAGGGATCACATCTTCATGGGCAGCGATCTGGAATACACTGTCCGCAGAGGTATAGACGATGGGATAGCCTGTTTTCACATGCTCCGGCCCCAGATCCTGTATGATAACTGTCCCCGATGCGGCATAGTTGCCGATAGATTTTGTGCCGATGGCTGCTTCAAAGGCATCCATGACCTCCTTGGGAAATCCCTTTTCTGTATAGGTAGGAAAAGGTTCCTTTGTGATCACGCCTGCAATTTCCCAATGGCCTGTGGTCGTGTCCTTGCCGATAGAGCGTTCCGCCATTTTGCCAAAAGCACCTTTGGGTGCTTCCACTTTGCCCAGCAGCGCAACGCCTTCCCCCTGAATATTGCCCAGACCAAGGCCGCAAAGATGGGGCAGGCTGGTTTCGGGTCTTGCTTTTTTGATATTGACTAATGTATTGCTGCCGGCATCGCCGAAATCGGCCGCATC
>NZ_JBGVHV010000079.1:0-7576 GCF_045122575.1 Anaerotignum sp.
AAAGGGCAGCATGATTTTTTCCCGCAGCCCGTTGATGGCTTCGATGGCCTCTGCGCCTTCCCGTACCAGACCGTAATCCCAATATTCCTGTTTCCATTTGTATCCCTTGATGCCATAGGCAAGGACATAGTTTTCCAGAATGTCAACTTCTTCTGTTGTCAGCGGTGTCAGCCCCGATTTCAGATAGGCGAACATGGCGTCATATTTGAAATCGTAAACAAGGATATCCAGAAGGGCCGTCAGCAGGCTGACCAGCGGATGGGAAGCCGTTTCCCTGCGGGTATCGATAAAGCAGGGAATCTCATATTCCGAAAGGATGCCGCGGAGATTTTTTTCGTAAAGCTCCATGGAATTGGTCACGATGGCAATGTCACGGAAGCGAACCTGTTCTTCTCTGACCAGCCGTAAAATTTTTCCTGCCGCAAAGCAGATCTCTTCCTGCAGATTGGGGCAGGCGGTGATATGGACGTTTTCTGCCAGAGGGGCTTTTCGGAAAAAGCTGTAGAAATATTCTTTTTCCAGACTTTTCAAAGCATTGGTTTCTGCCCGTCTGTTTTCCTTCAGGATCGTGGGTGCTACAGGCTGCAGTCCCAGTTTCTCCGCCAGTGCTGCCAGTTTTTTCTTTGTTACATAAGGTTCGTAGAAAGGGGCAGAGGGGGGCAGAAAGGCCCCGCGGAAGCTGTTTTCCTCCATGGTCAGGGTAATATTTACCTGGGGGGAGAACTGCAGCAGGCGGCGGATCACGTCATATTCCTGAGGCGTGAAGCCGTAAAACCCATCCAGCCAGAATTCGGTTTCAGAGAAGCCGAGGCTGTCATCTAACCGTTCTGCCAGAAGGCCGAGGGTTTCGTCGGCGGAAATATATTCCTGTTTGAGAAAATCCAGATAGGAACGGTGGATATGGGTCAGATCCTTCAGTTTTTCCCGGGCGCCGTGGGAAAGATTTTCGGAAAGAGACAGTTCCTCTGTCATTTCCGGAGAAATGCGATACTGGAAAAATTCGGAGATCGTCAGCCCCAGCTGGTCGATGAAACCCGGTTTATCCATGACGCTCTGGAAATAGGAAATCTGTTCCTTTTCCTGCAGTAAAATTTTTCGGAGGGCCATGGACTTGCCGATATCGCCCAAAGGGATGCGGCTGCCAATGCCTTTTTTGGAAAAAACGCGATGAGCCAGTCGCCCGAAGGAAAGGACTTCTGCTGTCAGGATAGCGTTCTGCCCTGTTTTTTCGATGAGGTCACGCTCTGCCTGAGAGGTGAACTGTTCGGGAACGATAAGCACCTGCCGTTTCTTTCCTGTATTCTGTTGTTTGATGATCTCTTCCATGCAGAGGGTGGTTTTGCCTGTGCCTGCTCTGCCGATGATGAAACGCAGTCCCATCTGTTTCCCTTCTTTCGTTTGTTTTTTTTAATTATATCATAAAGGGGGAAAAGAAAGAATAAGGTATGGGTAAGAGAAATCTGAGGAGGGGATTTCGTGGGCAGCACGAAATTTGTTGTGGTAAAGGCGAAGGAACTGATCAAAACGGCGGTGTTTGCCGTTCTGGGGGTCATCATCCTTGTGGGGCTGATCGCTTTTTTCCTGCATATGGGTGATGAAGAAAATACAGGCATGTATCGAGATGGTACATATTACGGAGAAATGGAACTGGGCGGAGAGATGGCGGAGATCGCCGTGGAGATCAAAAACGGAGAAATTGCAGATGTATCCATGGAAGAGCCTGCCGAAGCGGTGGCGGTGTTCTATCCTCTGCTGGAAACGGCGGCAGAGAAAGTGGGGCAGGCAGTGGTCGATACCCAATCTCTGACGGTGGAGGTGGAACCGGAAAATGCCCATTCCGCCCAGTTGATTTTAGATACGATTGCAGAATGTCTGCAGCAGGCAGAAAAATGAGCCTCGGTCAATACCGAGGTTTTCTTTTTGGGGAGGTATATCTTTTCTTTCTGGGACATAGGTTAAAAGGAAGGAGGGATACCCATGACAGAACAGGAAAGACGCCGCCGCAGACGGGAAATGGAACGGCGGATGCGGACAAGGGCGCAGATACGGGACAGAGAAGAAAGAAAAGGCGGGCTGACGGCCTTTCGGATATATGTGACGGCAGTGCTGGTGGGGGGCTGTCTGCTGGTTTCGTTTTTCCATACAGAAACTTCCGAAATGGTCTGCGGGAAGGTGAAAGAGGTTATCGCCATGCAGTTTTCTGCGGAAGAGATGGCAGAGTGGAAAAATCGGGCATTGGCATATTTCAAGGAGAAAGAGATTGCACTGCCTGCCTTTGAGAAAACAGATCCGCAGGAGGAAAAGAAAGTCTATCGGCCAGATATCGAGGAATCTCCCTAGCGTATTGACCTGGACGGGGCTAAAGTGGGAGAAAAAACAGGAAGCATGGCTTTCTCCCGTGGAGGGGATCATCACCTCTGCCTGCGGAGAACGGGAAAATCCCATTTTACATAGACAGGAACTGCATAATGGGCTGGACATTGCCGTGGCGGAGGGGACGGACGTGGTAGCCGTAAAAAGCGGCACAGTGACGGAGGTGCGAACTTCTGCCACCTATGGCAGGGTACTGAAATATGAGACAGAGGACGGTTATGCAGTCATGTATGCCCATCTGTCGGAAGTCTTTGTGAAAAAAGGAGAGGAGATCCGACAGGGACAGGTGGTGGCAAAATCGGGGAATACGGGGCTTTCCACCGGCCCGCACCTCCATTACAGCCTCTGGAAGGGAGAAGAACTGCTGGATCCCTTGGATTTTCTTTCTTCCGAAGCCATGGTCTGAAAAGAAAAAGGATGCAAAACCTTTTGTTTTCGGGTATGATATAAGTGGAGCTTTTTGAGATGGCTCCGTTATATTGCAAGAAAGGCTGGGAGAAGCTTGAAGAGAGTTCTGATGGATATTTCCACCGATCTGACCCGCATTGCGCTGGCAGAGAACGGGGAATTGATGGAATTATATTATGAAAGCAAACGGGATGAAAGTCTGGTAGGGAATCTTTACGCGGGCAGAGTGGCCAATGTGATGCCCAATCTGCAGGCGGCTTTCGTAGACATCGGTACAGGCAAAAACGGGTATTATTACTACGGCAATGCCCGTGCGGTCTCCGATACAGAAAAAAATCTGGCAAGGCCGAAGGTGGGTGATACCCTGCTTTTGCAGGTGGAAAAGGATGCGGTGGGCAGCAAGGGTGCTGTGCTGACGGCGAATTTCTCCTTTCCCGGAAAGTTTCTGGTATTGCTGCCCAAGGATGCAGGAGAGATCGGTATTTCCAGAAAAATCACCGATTCTGAGGAGAGAAACCGTATCCGTGAGATCGTAACGGAACTGCTGCCGGAAGGCTGCGGTGCCATTGTCCGCACCAATGGGGAAGGCAAAACAAAGGAAGAATTTGAAAAGGAAATCAATATTCTGGCGGCAAAAACGGAGAAACTGAAAACAGGTGAGTTTCTCAAACCTCCTGCACTTTTATTGCAGGAAAATCATCCTGTCAGACGGGCAGCAAGGGATTTTTACGCTGCCGATGTGGATGAATATGTGGTGAATGACAAGGTGTCCTATGAAGAATTGCTGCGCACGGGAGATTTTAACGGCGAAAATCAGCCTGCGTTGAAACTGCATGGTGAAAAACTTCCGTTATTTGAATCTTATTTTCTGGAAAGCCAGAGCGAAAAGGCGCTGGATGAACATGTGTGGCTGAAAAGCGGCGGGTTTCTGGTTATCGAGGAAACGGAAGCCTGTGTGGTTATTGACGTAAATACGGGCAAGGCGGCAGGCAGGGGCGATCTTCAGAAAACTATCCTGAAGACCAATCTGGAAGCGGCGGAGGAAGCGGCGAAGCAGATGCGCCTGCGGAATCTTTCCGGTATCATCATCATCGATTTTATTGATATGGCGGATAAAGATGCCCAGAAGGAAGTGACGAAGCGGCTGGAAGCGGCAGTAAAAAAAGACCGCATCAAAACAGTTGTTGTTGGCATGACGGAACTGGGGCTGATGCAGGTGACCAGAAAGAAAACCCGTCCTTCCCTGAAACGGCAGATGACCACAAAATGTCGTGCCTGTGAAGGAACAGGCAGACTGCCTTCTATTGAATGGACGGTCACAAAGATGCGGCGGGAGGCGGAAAGCATCCTTTCTCACACGATTTACAATAAACTGACGATCCGTGCCGACCAGAGACTTCTTTTGGCGTTTGCGGGACAGGAAAACAGCTATCTGAAGCATCTGGAAGAGGATTATGACGGGATCATTTTTCTGGAAAAAGCGGATCTGGGATTTGGTCAGTATGTGATGGAAAAAGAAAAACAGAAATAGTATGAAATTTTGTACAAGAAAGTTATTCTGCTGAAATTTTATGTAAAGATGTGGAAAATGCCAGAAATGTTGATTTTTCGGGCATTTTCTTTGTTTGTTCTGTCGTTTGTCCGCTGTGGACGGAGGAATCATTTCTTGACAGGCATAGGAAAAAGTAATAAAATAATAAAGGTGTATGTTCACCATTACTTACAGGTTATATGAAGCAATGAATATGAACTTTGAAAACAGAATAAGGGGAGGTGTTTTTCATAGATCCGATAAGTATTATCTTGGCTGTCGTATGTTTGCTGATCGGCGTGATCGTCGGCATTGCATGCCGTAAGAAAATCGCAGAAGGCAAGGTTGGCGTGGCGGAAGAAAGAGCCCGCAAGATCGTTGACGATGCTGCGAAAGAAGCGGAAGCGAAGAAGAAGGAAATCCTTCTGGAAGCAAAAGAAGACAGTATCAGGACAAAAAATGAACTGGAAAGAGAAGTTCGCGAAAGAAGAAACGAACTTCAGAAAAATGAAAGACGTCTGTTCCAGAAAGAAGAAACTTTAGACAAAAAGGTTGAAGCTCTCGAAAAGAAAGAAGAGCATATGACGAAAAAGCTGGAGGAACTGGACAGACAGAAAGAAGAAGCAAAAGCCCTGAGAGAAAAACAGTTACAGGAACTGGAACGTATCTCCGGTCTGACTACCGAAGAAGCGAAGAATCACATTCTCGCTATGGTAGAAAACGATGTAAAACACGAAGCAACTCTGCTCATCAAAGAAGCGGAAAGCAAGGCAAAAATGGAAGCGGACAAACGCTCCAGAGAGATCGTTGCAAATGCGATCCAGCGCTGCGCCGTAGACCATGTGGCAGAAACAACCGTATCCGTTGTACAGTTGCCGAACGATGAAATGAAGGGCCGTATCATCGGCCGTGAAGGCAGAAACATCCGTGCACTGGAAACACTGACAGGTATCGATTTGATCATCGATGATACACCTGAAGCAGTTATCCTGTCCGGCTTCGATCCTATCAGAAGAGAGATCGCAAGACTGGCTCTGGAAAAACTGATCGTAGACGGTCGTGTTCATCCTTCTCGTATCGAGGAAATGGTGGAAAAGGCCAGAAAAGAAGTGGAAACAACGATCAGAGAAGAAGGCGAAGCAGCATCCTTTGACACAGGTGTTAACGGTCTGCATCCCGAACTGATCAAGCTGCTGGGTAAACTGAAATACCGCACAAGCTATGGTCAGAATGTACTGAAACACTCCATGGAAGTTGCCCATCTGGCAGGTCTGATGGCCGCAGAACTGGGCGTGGACGTAACCCTGGCAAAACGTGCCGGTCTGCTCCATGATATCGGTAAGAGCGTTGACCATGAAATGGAAGGCTCCCATGTTTCTATCGGTGTTGGTCTTCTGAAACGTTACAAAGAAAACGCAACAGTGATCAATGCAGTAGAAGCACACCATGGCGATGTAGAACCTCAGAGCATTATTGCAGTGCTGGTGCAGGCGGCAGACGCGATCTCCGCAGCAAGACCCGGCGCAAGAAGAGAAACTCTGGAATCCTACATCAAGAGATTGCAGAAGCTGGAAGAAATTGCTGACAGCTTCAAGGGCGTTGAAAAATCTTTCGCAATTCAGGCTGGCCGTGAACTGCGAATTATGATAGTACCCGAAGATGTGACCGATGAAGGTATGGTTCTTCTGGCGAGAGAAATCGCTAAGAAAATCGAAGAAGAACTGGAATATCCCGGTCAGATCAAGGTAAATCTGGTAAGAGAAACCAGAGTCGTGGAATACGCAAAATAATTTTAACTCCTGAAATCGAAGAGCCGCTCTGGAAAGAGCGGCTTTCTTTTTTGAGAAAGAAGGGAAACAATATGAAAATTGATACATTTTCTTTCCGCTTTGCAGATACGAAGGGGTTCATGGAATGGTATCGATATAACCCTCAGCAGGGGCTGTGGATCGATAAATTCGACGGGATGATGCAGGCGAAACGCTGCGAAATGACGGAAGAAGAACTGGACGCATTGGAAACAGTCATCCGTGAAAACAAGATCAACGAATGGAATGATTTCTGCAAACTGGACATGTGCATGTGCAGCGGCAACAGCTGGACGCTCCATGTGACCTATAAAGATACCATGGACGAATACATTCACGCTATGGGTCACAGTGAAGGCCCTGCGGGCTTTGAGGAAGGCAAAAAGGCGCTGGAAGCATATCTGGACAGATTCCTGCAGAAATGAGTTTACGCATGTCCCTGAACGTTGTAAAATAAGGCTGTAAGGCGAAAGCCTTCCTATAAAACTATCATTATTTTAATTTTAAGGAGATTTGCTGTTTGAAGAAAAACAACACCTTGGAGATTGTAGCATAACCCCGGAGGTTTGCAGACAATTTCACTCAAACCTCCCAGCATTGCAGTCAACAATCATCAGGAGGGAAAAATAATGAATAAAAATGACTATATCATTCGTTTAGAAAGAAAAGAAGACCATGCAAAAGTTGAAAATCTGGTAAGGGAATCCTTCTGGAACGTATATCGTCCCGGCTGTTATGAACATTATCTGCTGAGCATCATGAGAGATGCAGAGGATTTTGTGCAGGAACTGGATTTTGTGATGGAAAAGGATGGCGAGATCATCGGCCAGAATGTATTTGTGAAAGCAAAGATCAAAGCCGATGATGGTAGAGAGATCCCCATCATGACTATGGGGCCCATTTGCATTGCACCTGAATATAAAAGACAGGGCTACGGAAAGATTCTGCTGGATTATTCCTTGAAAAAAGCGGCAGAAATGGGCGCAGGGGCATTATGCTTTGAAGGAAATATCGATTTCTACGGCAAAAGCGGTTTTACTTATGCCAGTGAATTTGGTATCCGTTATCATGGCCTGCCGGAAGGGGAGGATGCATCCTTCTTTCTCTGCAGGGAACTGATTCCCGGTTATCTGGATGGTATCACAGGCGAATATGCCACACCACAGATCTATTTTGTGGAGGAAGCAGATGTGGATGCCTTTGACCAGAAATACCCTTACAAAGAAAAACTGAAACTGCCCGGTCAGCTGTTTTAAACGAGAAGAAGGCCCTGAGACGAAAGTCTCAGGGCTATTCTATTTTTATAGCAGATGTGATATAATATCACTTTACGAAAGGAGGCGGCGGGAATGCTGGTCACAGCCATCACACAACAGAAAAAAGACGAAACAAAATACAATGTCTTTATCGACGGCGCATACGCATTTGCGCTGCCCATGCAGGATATCCTGTATTT
>NZ_JBGVHV010000080.1:0-4047 GCF_045122575.1 Anaerotignum sp.
GCTGCCCGGTCTGGCTCTTTCCAAAGCCATGCGTGACCTTTTGGAAGGCAACCTCATCAGCGGGAACTCCAAAGTGGTGGAAGTACTGCTCAATGCCGTTTCCATCGCCGGCGGTGTTGCCATCGCTCTGACTATTTTCCACATGTCTTAAAAACGGAGGTCAAAAATATGAGTGAACCTATTTTTTATTATCTGATCCATCCTATCATTGCCATGGTAGCCTGCATGGGCTATGCCATCGTTTGCAATGCTCCCAGAAAAGAGATCCCTTACTGCGGCGTAGCTGCCTTCATCTGCTGGCTGACCTATCAGCTGGTGATCCGACACGGCGGTACTCCCTTTGTCGGCACATTGCTGGCTACCTGTGCGGCAACCAGCTTTGCCCGCATCCTTTCCTGCCAGAGAAGACTGCCGACCATCGTGTATCATCTGCCCGGCATCCTGCCTCTGGTACCCGGTGCGGCGGTATATCACTGCATCACCTCTGCCATGGAAGGCGGCGCTTTTGACACGACTATCAACATCCTGACAGCATTCAAACTGGCCGGCGCCATCGGGATCGGCTCTGTAATCGTGCTGGTTTTGCCTACAAAATGGTTTAATATCATTCCTCATCTGGAACGAAAAGAAGGCTAAAAACATACAAAAACCCAGTGGTAATCAATGCCACCGGGCTTTTTTTTGTTCATTTTTCACCACCTTCGTCTGACAACAAAAAACCGAGTCTGTTTTCTGTCAAAAAACCGTACTTTTCCGAAAAATAGTTCTACTTTACTTTTCCGGAAAAACGGATAAACTGATACAGCAGGCAATATTTTTCAGGAAAGGAGGACGAAAAAATGGATCAGGATACCAAACTGATCAATCTGGCATTGGACGCCGGCGAGATCATGATCAAAAATGGCGCGGAAACCTTCCGTGTGCAGGATACCATGCAGCGCATCCTGAATACCACCGGCAGAGATAAGACCGAAGCCTTAGCCCTTTCCACCGTCCTTCTGGTGACCCTCCCCCGTACGGAGAAAAGCCCCCTTTCCATGATGCGGTCCATCCATAGCCGTTCCATCAACTTCCAGAAGGTGTGCGATGTCAACGACATGTCCCGCGCCTTCGTTTCCGGTAAGATCACACTGGAGGAAGCCATCAACCGACTGGACAACATCAGCAAAAACAAAAAATATCATCCATTGACATATATTCTGGGATACGGAGCTATTGCAGGCGGCTGCGGTCTTCTTCTGACCCCCTGCCTGACCGACGGCATCCTTTCCACTCTGATCGGCACATTGCTGGGCATCCTTTCCCTTTGGCTGGATACCAAAAAAATGCCCTATTTTCTCCCTCCCTTTCTTTCCGGGGCATTTGTTGCATTCTGCGCCTGCGGTATGCAGCCCTTCTTTCCGGGAAGTCACATGGATGCCAGCATTGTCGGCAGTCTTATGCCCCTCCTGCCCGGTATGACATTTTCCAAAGCCATGCGTGATCTGCTGGAAGGCAATATCATCAGCGGATACACAAAGGCCGTGGAAGCCATCGTCATTGCCGGCGCACTGGCCGGCGGCATCGGCCTGACATTATCCTATTTCCTGTAATGAAAAAAAACGCGAAAACACCATTGTGTCTTCGCGTTTTGTTTTTTATAACAGTTCTCTTCTGCCTTCCAATGCTCTGGACAATGTGATCTCATCCACATATTCCAGATCGCCGCCCACAGGCACGCCATTGGCGATACGGGTCACCTTCACTTCCAGAGGCTTCAGCATTTTTGCAATATACATAGCCGTTGCCTCCCCCTCCACATTGGGGTTGGTCGCAAGGATAACTTCCTCCACCGTGCCGTCGATACGACTGATCAGTTCACGGATGCGGATATCCTGCGGACCTACGCCCGTCATGGGAGAAATGGCACCATGTAGCACATGATATACACCGTGGAACTCCTTCGTTCTTTCATAAGCTGCCATATCTCTGGGATCTTCCACCACCATGATGACTTTATGGTCACGCTTTACATTGGCGCAGACAGGGCAGATCTCCTCTTCCGTCAGGTTACAGCAGACAGAGCAGTAACGCACCTGATCCTTTGCATCCAGAATGGCTTCAGAAAGGGCTGCCACCTTTTCTCTGGGCATATGGATGATATGAAAGGCCAGCCGCTGGGCGGATTTGCCGCCGATACCGGGCAGAGAGGCCAGTTCTTCAATGAGCCTTGTAACAGGGTTGCCGTAATAATTCATGCGTATCCCTTCTTTATCAGAACATGCCCATGCCGCCTGTCATACGGCCCATTTCGTTGTTATACATTTCTTCTACCTGTCTGATCGCTTCGTTTACAGCGGAAATGATCAGGTCTTCCAGCATTTCCACATCATCGGGATCTACTACGTCGGGGTTGATCTTCAGTTCCTGAATTTCTTTTTTACCGGAAATTTTCACTTTTACTGCACCGCCGCCGGATGTCATTTCCAGTGTTCTTGCCTGCAGTTCTTCCTGTTTTTCCATCATCTGTTTCTGCATTTTCTGTGCCTGCTTCATCAGGTTGTTCATGTTCATGCCACCCATGCCGCCGGGGAAACCGCCTTTTGCCATTGTTTATTCCTCCTTGAAATCAATTTCTAAAAATATACATCTTTTTTATTTTATATGATACCTTGCCTGATGACAAGGGTTTATTCGATATCTGCTTCAGGGAAATATTGTCCCAGAATGCTTGCAAACTCCGCGTCCTCTTCTTCCGTGGCCACATCTTCCTGTTTGCCGTAGTTTGCTTCATACCACAGGTTGTATTCCGCCTTGGTCGTCGTGCGGATCTGGAAGGACTTGCCTGTTTCCTTTTCCAGCACAGCGGCGATCTGGTCGATGCCTTTTTCCACCATATCCGCCAACGCGCCGTATTCACAGATCAGATAGAGGAACTCGTCTTCCTTGAATCCTACTTCCACCTGTGTCAGTTTGCTTCTCAGCGGTGCATCTTCCACTTCGCTTCTCAGCAGGATCCACTGATCCTTCACATGCTGTCTGTCTTCGGGCAGAGCAGGGGGTCTGCGTTTGGGTTTTTCTTTCGGTTTTGCGTCGGGTGCCGCCGCAACGGAAACCACCTGAACCCCTTCGGAAACCTTTCGTTCCAGTTCCCCCAGTCTTGCCGCCAAGGTAGAAACATCTTTCTCCGTCCATGGTGCGCAAAGCTTCATCAGCTCTACTTCCAGCAGGATACGCTCATTGGGCGCCCATTTCATTTCGCTCTGCAGATCAGAGAATTTCCCGATGAAATAGATGATCTCCTCGGGAGAAAGCACCTTTGCCGCCGCCTGCAGCCTTTCCGCATTTTCCCTGGAAAGATCCAGCACCATGCCCGCATCGGGGATGGTTGCCGCCATCAGAAGATTACGCAGATGCTGCAGCATTTCCGTCACGAACTGCTTTACATCTCTGCCGGAAAGCATCATTTCCTCCACCAATGTCATAGCTTTTTTCGCGTCTTTCTGCGCCAGCGCTTCCGTCATTTCGAAGAAGATGGTCTGGTCTACAGCGCCCATGATATCCAGAACCTTTTCCAGCGTCACTTCCTCCCCGCTGAAGAACGCAAGGCACTGGTCAAGGATACTCAGAGAATCACGCATGGAGCCGTCCCCCAGCTGGGCCACATAGCGTACCGCTTCGGGCGTGGCATCATGCCCTTCTTCCTTGAGATAGCCCATGAGGGTGTCCGCAATGGTTTCTGTCGTAATACGACGAAAATCGAACCGCTGCACACGGGACAGGATGGTCGCAGGAACTTTCTGGGGGTCTGTGGTCGCCAGAATGAAGATGACATGGGCAGGGGGTTCTTCCAATGTTTTCAGAAGCGCATTGAAAGCCGCCGTGGAAAGCATATGCACTTCATCGACAATATAGACTTTGAATTTCCCCTGGGTAGGGGGATATTTCACTTCTTCACGAATTTCACGGATATTATCTACGCCGTTGTTGGAGGCCGCATCGATCTCGATGACATTGACACTTCTGCCCGCAAGGATATCCCTGCAGACCGCACATTCGTTACAGGGT
>NZ_JBGVHV010000081.1:0-27345 GCF_045122575.1 Anaerotignum sp.
AACCGGGTACTAAATACCGTGTCCAGCTCTTTTTACTTGTTGTACTCATAATTTTTTTACTCCTTTCTTTGGTGCAGTTTTTCCCTTGCGGGATGGCTTTTGTAATTTGCCCCGCCTCTGCATTGCTATAACAGTACTGCAACGCACAAAAGCAACAGGCAAATAAAAATAGGGATATTCCACAAATGATGAATATATAATTGCGTTTTTGGAATATACCCGTTTGTTCTATATGTTTAACAATTATAGCAACCTTTTTTAAAAAATCAAGTGCATGAATAAAAAAACACTGTATACATTTCAAAATTCTGTCCACGACCCCAGAAAACCACGCCCTGCCATTCCCCCAGCCCCTATCGAATTATGTATACTCCATGTATACATATAAATAAAAAGGCCTGCTTTCCAGAGAAAGCAGGCTCGGAATTTTTATGCAGGATATGCATTTTTTTATGTTACGCTGCCGTGCTGCCATTTTGTGCCGCGGTAACGAATGATAAACAGCACCGCACGAACCGCCCAGTCGATGGTCATGGCGATCCAGACACCGAATACTCCCAGCCCCATGCGGATGCCAAGAATATAGCTGAAGCCGATGCGGAAGATCCACATGGAAACGATGGAAAGGATCATGCAGTAGCGCACGTCTCTGGCGGCACGGAGGGTATTTGCCAGAGTAAAGGCTTCCGGCCAGAAGAACATGCAGCAGATCCCGTGATACCAGATGATCTGTTTGGTAAAGTCCATGGCTTCCGGCGACAGGTTATACAGATACATGATGCCCGGCAGCGCCAGCAGTGTCACCGTGCTGAAGCAGACGATCAGGATATGCACCAGTTTTACGATCTTGCGGGTATAATATCTGGCCGCATCATAATCCCCCGCGCCGATACAGCGGGAGCAGACCGTAATGACCGCCATCCCCACAGACATGCCGGGAAGCACCTGAAAAGTGGCAATGATATTGGAAACGGCATTGGCCGCGATGGACGCTGTACCAAAACCGGTGATGATGCTCAGCACCATGATCTTGCCCAGCTGAAACATCCCGTTTTCCAGCCCGTTGGGGATGCCGATATGGGCGATCTTTTTCAGCATACCGAAATCCAGACGGAAGGAAAAAGGTCTCTGCAGGTGAAGCAGGAGCGAAGGCGATGCCAGCAGACCGGTGATGGCCACGCCGGAAATAATACGGGAAGCCAATGTGGCAATGGCCGCACCGGCCACGCCCATATCAAACACAAAGATCAGGATGGCATTGCCGCCCACATTGATCGTGTTCATGATCATGGAAAGATACATGGGCACTTTGGCATTGCCCATGGTACGGAAAACTGCCGCCCCTGCGTTATACAGGGCAATAAAAGGAATGGATGCGGAAACGATCAGAAGATAGGTTTTTGCCGCTTCCATAACATTAGCCTCGATATCCCCGAAAACACGATGCAGGATCAGATCTCTGGTCAGATACAGCCCTGCCGTGATGGCCAGCGCAAACAATGCCGTAAACAGGATCAGCTGATTCACCGCCTGATTGGCCTTCTCCCGATTGCTCTGCCCCAGATACTGCCCCATGACCACAGAACCGCCCGTGGCCAGCGCCGCAAAAAGGTAGATCAGCAGGATAAAAATATTATCCACCAGAGAAACCCCGGAAACGGCATGTTCCCCAACGGTGGCTACCATGATGGAGTCGGACATCCCTACCAGCAGTGCCAGAAACTGCTCAATGATCATGGGCAGGATCAGTCGTTTCAGATCATGGTTGGAAAAATAATAGGGTTTCCCCTTGATATCTGCCAGTTCCACGTTGTATCCTCCTTTTCTGAAAATAATCTTCTTTCTTCATTAAAACCATAGAATAGTATAATCCTCTCATTTTTGAAAAACAATCGACAACAAAGCGAAAAGAGAGCCCCTTTCGGACTCTCTCTTGTTCAATTTTATAAAACCCATCACAGGAAAAGGGACAGCGCGCAATATACCAGCAGCAAAGCCATCACCGCATTCAGCACTTTCTTGTATTCCTCAAAGAAATTCTGGAAGATGGAGCCAAACAGCACCCAGCAGATATTGGAAAACAGTACCATGAACCAGTTGGCGATCAGCACGACCACAAACATGCCGAAAGAACGGTCATAGGGGAAAACAAAGTTGGTAATCAGTGTCATGCCGTAGAGCAGCCCCTTGGGATTGACGAACTGCAGGATCATCCCCGCCCAAAGGGAGGTAGTATCCAGTTGCATCTTCTTTTTCTCTTCTTTCTTCGGCTTGGGTTTATCCCTCCAGATGATCCATGCCAGCCAGAGGATATACAAAGCCCCCAGCGGCGTCATCACTTTGATGATGACGGGGATATATTCATAAATAAAATAATTGCAGGCAATGGCGATCAGCAGGATCAACGTAAACCCGGAGGTAACCCCAAAGCAGAAGCGCAGACTTTTTCTGAAGCCGTGTTTCGTGCCGTTTGCCATGCACATCAGATTATTTGGCCCGGGGGTGATGCAGGAAACGAACATATAGGACATACATGCAAACCAGTTAAACATAAAAATCACCCTTTACCAAAACCATTCTCAAAAAATCTTCTGTTCGCACAAAAAAGCCGCAAAACTGCGGCTTTGTTTTCTTTATTCTTCTTCTGTATCCTGCATCGGTTTCACGGGCAGACCTTCCTTCAGGTGCTGCTCATGGATATCCTCGCCGCTGTAGTACATTTCATTGATCTTATAGAGCAGTGTCATCAGGCTGTCTGTCAGGTGAACATTTTCCACCAGAACATCCTCAGGAACCTGCAGATCCACATGGCTGAAATTCCACATGCCTTTGACGCCCCATTTTGCCAGATCGTTGGCAACCTTCACCGCCTGAGAACGGGGCAGTGTCAGAATGGCAACATCCACGGGGTTTTCTTTCACATAGTCTTCCATCTGATCGATATCGTATACTTCCACGCCGCGGATAGTCATGCCGATCAGACGGGGATTGATATCAAACACCGCCTTGATGACGAAACCGCGTTTTTCAAAATTAGTATAGTTCACCAGAGCCTGACCGATATTACCGCCGCCTACGACGATCATATTATACAGTCTGTCCAGTCCTAAGATCTTTTTGATTTCGTTATACAGATACTCTACGTTATAGCCATAGCCCTGCTGGCCAAAGCCGCCAAAATTGTTCAGGTCCTGGCGGATCTGGGATGCGGTGATGTTCATTTTGGCACTCAGTTCTTTGGAAGAGATGCGTGTGATATCACTTTCCAGCAGATCACCCAGGTAACGATAGTATCTGGGGAGTCGATTGATGACTGCCGGGGAAATCTTTTTGTCGCTATCCATAATCCCAAATCCTCTCATTATAGAGTGTAAAAACCGCAGAAAAGCAGCGTTTTTCCGTAGCTGCTTTCCCTATTTTCCTATGTTTTCAGTATATCACTCCTGTTATTTTATTGTCAACAATAACTCTTTTAATCCCTTGAATTTTCTGGTATCATGGACAGAGAAAATGCAATCAAAACGGAGGGGTATAACAGATGATACTTGCCTGCAGACAATTACACAAAGCCTATGGCATCGACGTGATCCTGGAAAAGATCACCTTTCATATAGAAGAACGGGAAAAAGCCGCAATTGTAGGGGTTAACGGTGCCGGAAAAACCACCTTATTCAAGGTTCTGACCGGTGAGATCTCTGCTGACGGCGGCGAATTTTACCTCAAAAAAGACACATCCGTCGGATATCTGGCACAGAATATCCATATCGACAGCGACCGGACAATTTACGAAGAAATGCTGTCCGTTTTCGAAAAAGTCATCCAGACAGAGACAAATCTTCGTGAAATGGAAAACGAAATGGGCGGTCTGAGCGGACAGGCCTTGGCTGACAAGATGGAGGAATATTCCAAATTGCAGCATTCCTTCGAAGAGAACGACGGATACAGCTATCAGAGCCGCATGAAGGGCGTACTAAAGGGGCTGGGCTTTACGGAAAGCGACTTCAGCCGACCCATGAACCAGCTTTCCGGTGGTCAGAAAACCCGCGTGCATCTGGGCAAACTGCTGCTTTCCAAGCCAGACGTGCTGCTGCTGGACGAACCTACCAACCATCTGGATATCGCATCCATCGAATGGCTGGAAGATTTCCTCAGAACCTATCCCGGTTCCGTCCTCATCATTTCCCATGACCGTTATTTCTTAGACCGCATCGTCACCAAGGTCATTGAGATCGAAAACAAGAAATCCTACGTTTATAACGGCAACTACTCCTTCTACTGGCAGCAGAAGGAGATCAACCGCGAGATCCAGCAGAAGGCGTATGACATGCAGCAGAAGGAGATCAAACATCAGGAGGATGTCATCCGCACCCTGCGCCAGTTCAACCGCGAAAAATCCATCAAGCGGGCAGAAAGCCGTGAAAAGGTGCTGGATAAGATGGAACGTATCGACAGACCCGATGCCCTGCCCGACCAGATGCGTCTGAACCTGACGCCCCATCTGACCAGCGGCAATGACGTGCTCCACGCGGAAGACCTGTCCAAATCCTACGGCGGACAGAAGATCTTCCAGAATGTTTCCTTCGATGTGAAACGCAGCGATAAGGTAGCCATCATCGGGCCCAACGGCGTGGGCAAGTCCACCTTATTCCGTATGCTGCTGAAAGAGGTTTCCTCTGACAGCGGTCTGATCCGCTTCGGTACCAATGTTTTCGTAGGCTACTACGATCAGGAACAGGCGAAGCTGGACGAAAGCAAAACGATTTTCGAGGAAATTTCCGACTCCTACCCTACACTGACACAGGGACAGATTCGAAATATGCTGGCGGCCTTCGTTTTCACGGGGGATGGCGTATTCAAGCCTATTTCCGCCCTTTCCGGCGGGGAAAAGGGTCGTGTATCCTTAGCAAAGATCATGCTGAGTAAGGCCAATACCCTGATGCTGGACGAACCGACCAACCATCTGGATATGTTCTCCAAGGAGGTTCTTGAAAGTGCCATCAACCGCTACGAAGGGACTTGCATCTACATTTCCCACGACCGTTATTTCATCAACAAAACAGCAGAAAAAATTCTGGAACTGACACCCGACGGGGTCATCCTTTATAACGGCAACTACGATTATTATCTGGAAAAGAAAGCAGAGCGCGCCCGCAACGAAGCGGAAAAAGCCCTGCAGAATCCCCAGAGCGGAACCACTGCCGCATCTACTCAGCCCATCAGCGAAACAAAGAATGACTGGCTGAAGCAGAAGGAACAGCAGGCAGCTGAACGAAAACTGGCCAACAAGATCAAAAAGATCGAAGCAGAGATCGAGGAAACAGAAAACGCCATTGCCAAGGCAGACGAGGATATGGCGGCCTGCGGTACGGATTTCAGCAAGGCCAATGAAATTTTCGCCGAAAAAACAAAACTGGAAGAAAAACTGGAGACACTCTTCGAAGAATGGGAAAAACTGCATTCCTAAAATAAAAAAACAGGCTGAACAGCCTGTTTTTTTATTTTAGTGGATGTAATTTGTTTTGATTTTTTCTTCGCGGAAAGGCAGTGCAATGCCTGCAGCTTTGCCCGCCTCAATACATTTCAAAAGCCATGCCATATTTCTGCCGATGGCACGCATATTCTGCATCCCTTCTTCATCCTGCTTCACTTCCTCGGGCGTATTGCCGTGTACCTGATTCCAGTATGTACCGGAAACCACGGGCATATTGCTGATGGTGAAGTATTTATTCAGCTGGTCAAAGGTTGCGGAAGCACCGCCTCTGCGGCAGGAAACCACCGCCGCCCCCAGTTTATTGGCAAACCCGCCGTTAGACATCATAAACAATCTGTCAAAAGCGGAAGATGCCTGCCCTGCTGCGGAAGCATAATGAACGGGAGCACCCAGCACCATTGCATCTGCCGCCAGAGCCTTGGGCAGCAGTTTATTCACGATATCATCCTGCACGCATTTGCCTGTTTTTCTGCAGGAACCGCAGCCGATACAGCCGCCGATGGGTTTGTTGCCCAGATAGAACATTTCTGTTTCGATCCCTTCCTGACGCAGGGTCTTTTCGATCTCCTTCAGGGCTGTATATGTGCAGCCGTGACCGTTGGGGCTGCCGTTGATAAGTAATACTTTCATTTAAATGATTCTCCCTTCTCTAAAGACCAAAACCGCGCAAAAGCGCGGTTTTCATTCGAGTTCTTTGCCGCTCTTTCTTGCAAGAAAGGGCGTAGGGTTTGGGACAAAGTCCCAAGGTTTTACTTATTTGCTTTCCAGGAATGCGTTGATTTCGGAAACCAGTTTTTCACAGTCCATACCGTGAACCATGGATGCTTCTTCCAGTGTTTCGCCTGCAGCAGAAGGGCAGCCTACACAGTGCATACCGTTCTGCATCAGGATCATACCTGCGCTTCTGTCCATCATCAGCAGTTCGCCAATTGTCATGTCTTTTGTTACTTTCATGGGAAACTCCTCCTTATTTTTGAAATAACTCGCAAATCAACTTGCTGTTCATGGATATGATACCACAAATAAAAAGAAATCACTACCAAAATTCTATTTTTTCCAAAATCTTTGCAAAAATCAGTGAATCGTGCGCAATTTTATACTACAATAGAGGAAAGAAAAACACGCATCCCAAAGGAGTGATTTCCCATGAAAAATACATTGAAAGAAAAACTGGCCCAGGGCGCAAAACCCATCGGCACCTTCTTCGAACTGGGCAGCGCCAGCGTCATCGAAGCTTTAGGCAGAACCGGTCTGGATTTTGTCATTCTGGACAACGAACACGGCCCTTTTGAAGCAGAATCCAGCCGAGACTTTGCCCGTGCGGCGGAAAATGTCGGCCTGACCGCCATCGCCCGTGTCCGAGAAGTAAGCAGACCCGCCGTGCTGAAACTGCTGGATGTAGGGGTACAGGGGCTCATCATTCCTGACGTGCATACCGTCGAACAGGTGCAGCAGATCGTTGACTATGCAAAATATTTCCCCGTGGGCAAAAGAGGGTTCTGTCCTTCCAGAAAGGACGGCTGGGGTTTCGACGAAATGGCACAGCAGTCCGTGCCCGACCAGATGGCCTACTGGAACGAACAGGTGCTGGTGATCCCCCAGTGCGAAACAGTGGGCGCTTATGAAAATATCGAAACCATCGCGAATATGGAAGGTGTAGACGGCATCTTTATCGGCCCCTTCGACCTGTCCATCTCCATGGGTATCCCCGGTCAGTTCGACCATCCCGACTTCGTTGCTGCTCTGGAAAAAGTGAAAAAAACATGTCAGGATGCAGGCAAATTCTGCATGATTTTCGCAGGTGCTCCTGCGGCAGTAGCGGAAAGATTTAATCAGGGATATGACTCCGTGGCGTATGGTCTGGATGCGGCTGTTCTAGCTGCAGCATATAAAGCAAATGTAGCAGATATTCGCTCTAAAATCTGAATCTGACAACAAAAAAGGAAAGGCAACCGCCTTTCCTTTTATTTTTTCTTTCTCGTCATGATAAATCCAACAACACCTATGAGCACTGTAAGCCAACATACCACTAACGTAAGTGTCTGCCATGGTTCCGCATATGTCTTCATATACAGTCCCAGTAAAATCACTTCAATCCCCAAAGATGTTTTAAAAAGAATTCCCCACATTTTTTCGTTCATTCCCCGACACTCCTTTTCATTTCTTTCTGTAATTTTTTACGAACCACACTGAAAAACATCACCAGTGTAAAGCTTGCACCGATGATATCGGAAATAGAGCCTGCGTAGAAGATCTTTTCCACGGGCAGGAACATGGGCATGGTGATCAGCAGGATAATATAGAGGGTCTTGCGGAACAGGGACAGGGGCAGTGCATATTTTACTTTCCCCATGGCTGTCAGCCCGTCCACATAAGCATACTGGACGGCGATGCCCACCAGCCCCAGACAGAACCGACGGATACAGCCCACGCAGACTGCCATCACTGCCGCATCCTTCAGGAAGAGGCCTGCGAAAGCCTGCGGGAACAGCAGGATGAGGATCTGCAGGCCGCCGATATAGGCCAGACAGACCCAAAGCACATCGGTAAAGGTCTGATCCAGTTTCTTTCTTTCCTGCGCCCCATAAAAATAACCGTAAAGCGTGCCGCAGCCCTGGGTGATGCCTGCCGCAGGGCAGGAAACGATGGTCAGGACAGACTGGATGACTGCCGCACAGGTGATATAGGTGGTGCCATTAAAACCGCCGTACTCGCGAAGGGAAGCATTCAGAATGATGACCACGCCGTTATCCAGAATGGTGATCAGGAAGGGCATCATCCCTACCAGCACGATCTTTTTCATCACAGAAAGATCATACCCGCCCATTTCCAGTCGGATCGGCACTTTCCTGCGGCGCAGATACCAGAGCGTAAAGACCGCCATGGCCGCCTGAGCCGTGACTGTGGCTACCGCCGCCCCTTCAATCCCCATATCCAGACCAAAGATCAGGATGGGGTCTAAAATCAGATTCGTCAATGCGCCAATGACCACGGAGATCATCCCCACACGGGAAAAGCCCTGTGCCAGTATAAAATGATTCATACCGATCCCCAGCAGAGGGAAGATGGTACCTGCGGCATAGATGGTAAAATATCTGCTGGCCAGAGGGTACATACTGTCATCACAGCCCAGAAGATACAGCAAAGGGCGCTTGAAAAACAACGCCAACGCAGTGACCACAATACTGATGCAGATGAGCATGACAAAGGCATTATTGACGGGCTTTTTTGCCCCTTCGATATCCTTCTGCCCCAGACAGATGCTCATGCGGGAAGCCCCACCCACGCCCACCATATAGGCAAAGGCGGAAATAGCCGTCAGGGCAGGGGCGCAGATGCCGATGCTGGCCAAAGAAAGTTCCCCTACATCGGGGATGCGGCCAACAAAGATACGGTCTACAATGCTGTAGAGAATATTGAAAAACTGGGCAAACATAGCAGGGATCCCCAGTTTGATGACTAAATTTCTTACAGGGGTCTCATCGAAAAATGCGTTGATGCCCCTCTCTTTTGTTTTTTCCATATTTGTTTCCTCGTTTCTACGAAAAACGACCTCTTTCGAGGTCGTTTGATTATTGTTATATTGCGGAAGGGTTCGGGAAACCCTTCGGGTTTCCTGAATGGAATCCGCAGACGGAATTTACTTCCGTCGAGGAAAACAGGCTGTCGCCTGCCACTTTGCAGGCACAGATCTGTTTATTCTTCTGTCTCACAACGCAAAATCCTGATTTTGCGTTAAGCGCTCAGCGCTTATCTTCCGCCCAAAGTATCGGGAATGTCTAAGATCATTTTTCTGCAATGAGGGCACAGATAACCTGCGATCTTCGCATCGCCCATGAAGCTTTTCGCCAGCAGGTATTCCTGCTTTTTGCCTGTTTCGGGGTCTGTGGTCTTCCACTGCACGAATCTGCCGGAAACCATGGTGCCTTCAGACATTTCATTCTGACAGAAAGGACATTTCATATCGGTCACTCCTTCTTCTTATTCTGCAGGTTTCAGCACAGTACTGTCTGTTGCATCCCCTTTGATACGGAATGTGCTGTCCTTGGGTAATACGTCTGCAGTCATCACGCCCGATGCTGTTACCAGATCTTTTTTCTCTTCGTCGGTAAATTCGATCACCAGATATTCGGGGTCTGCGTCAGGCTTTGTGCCAAACAAGCCCTGCGGGATCCCTGCGTAATAGATCAGGAATGCATCTGTTTCTTCGTCTGCTTCGCCCAGATCTGTTTTTACTTCTTCTCTGGTCATGCCTACAAAACGGGTGCGGTCAACCAGATCCTGCAGCATCAGCTGACGGCTGTTGCCTTCGTAATTCACCCATTTTTCTGTTTCAAAACTCGTTCTGGTATCATGGATTCTTCCGCCGACGAATACCGCCACCGCCAGAACCACCAGAATGGCTACGATAATCTTATCCTTTGCTTTCAATTCCATCTTGAAGCCCTCCTCAGGAAATCCACTTGAAGCCTTTATAGTAACGCAATACGACCTTCCCCAGAATCTCATCCTCGGGTACAAATTTATTTTCCCAGAAGCGAGAATCCAGCGAATGATTTCGGTTATCTCCCATCATAAAATAGCTGTCTTCGGGCACCACATAGGGGCCAAAATCCCCCTGTGTCGTTTCTGCGATATAGTCCTCCGTCAGCATTTCGCCATTGACATAGACTGCGCCGTCTGCCACTTCCACCACGTCGCCCTCCGCGCCGATGATTCGTTTGACATAGAGGGTTTTTCCCGTGGGGTCATCGGGATAGCGGAACACGACAATATCCCCTTCCACCGGTTCATCGAACCAATAGGATGTGCGCAAGGCAAGGATACGGTCGCCGGCCATAATGGTATTTTCCATAGAGCCCGTAGGAACTTCGGCATTGACAATGAGGAAGGAATTGACTGCCCCCGCCAGAACCGCCGCCAGCAGGATCGTCTTCACCCAGCTGATGACCTCTGTTTTCACTGTACTGCTCATCTGCCCATCTCCTTTGGCTTATTTCAGGAAACCGTTGATGATCTGTGCTTCCGCTTCGTCTTCTGTCAGACCCAGTGTCATCAGTTTTGTCAGCTGGTCGCCGGCAATTTTACCGATGGCTGCTTCATGAATCAGGGATGCATCCACGTGGTTTGCTGTGATCTCGGGTTCTGCCGCAACGATACCGTTGTCCATGATGATGGCGTCACATTCGGAATGGCCATAGCAGTCTGCGTTGCCGTTGATCTTGGAACGGAACAGCTGTCTGGAATTATCCTTCGCTACGGAACGGGAGATCAGCTTCGCGCTGGAGCCTGTGCCGTTCAGATCTACATCGAAGGATGTTTCCGCATACTGGTCACCGTGAGTCATGATTTTTTCCTTGATGATCATGGTTGCGCCGTCAGCCAGTTTTGCGGAGGAGATTCTCTTTGTAGAGTCTACACCTTTCAGCTGAACGGTGTCCATTTCGATATAAGCGTTTTCTTCCGCTTCGATATGGGTCTGGGGGTTGATGATACGTTTGCCGTTGCCGTCCCCTTCGCCAATGTGTTTTTCTTCATAAATGATCTTCGCATTTTTGCCTACGAAGAAACGGTGGATGCCTTCGTGGATGGAGTCATCACAACCGCAGTTGTGGATGCCACAGCCGGCGATGATCTTGATTTCCGCACCTTCGCCGATGTGGAAATCGTTATAGGCGATATCATGCACGCCGTCTGCTGTGATCAGCGCAGGAATATGCACGTCTTCATTTTTTGTAAAGGGTTTTACATAGATATCCAGACCTGCGCCGTTGGGCTTAGGTACGATGTCGATATTTTCTGTGGATTTTCTGCCTTCAGACGCACCGTTGTTACGGATATTGAATGCACTTGTTGCAGGGATATTTACCAGACCGGATACTTCCTGCAGCAGATTTTTTACGATATCATTCAGCATTATTTGTTACCTCCCATCAAAACTCTGCAGCCTGTTTCCAGACCGAACAGACCGGGCAGTACTTCTTCTTTGGTACCGATCTGTTTTACTTCGCCGCCGCTCAGGAGAACTACCTGGTCAGCGATATCCAGGATTCTTTCCTGGTGAGAAATGATCATGATGGAACCCTGAATTTCTTCGTGCATTTTTTCAAACACGTCGATCAGGTTTTTGAAGCTCCACAGGTCGATGCCCGCTTCGGGTTCATCGAACAGGGTCAGTTTTGTTTTTCTTGCCATAACTGTAGCGATTTCGATACGTTTCAGTTCACCGCCGGACAGGCTGGAGTTTACTTCACGGTCGATATAGTCTTTCGCGCACATGCCAACCTCTGCCAGATACTGACAAGCTGCTGCTGTAGACAGTTCCTGACCGCTGGCCAGTGTGATCAGGTCTTTTACTGTTACGCCTTTGAAACGAACAGGCTGCTGGAAAGCAAAGCTGATGCCTGCCTGCGCGCGTTCTGTGATGTTCATGTTTGTGATATCCTGACCGTCCAGAATGATCTGGCCGCTGTCAGGTGTTACGATACCGGCAATGATTTTTGCCAGTGTGGATTTGCCGCTGCCGTTAGGGCCTGTGATCACGATGAATTTTCTGTCATCGATAGTCAGATTGACGTTATTCAGAATCTGTTTGCCATCTGCGGAGAAGCAGATATTCTTCAGTTCCAGCATATTATGATTCCTCCTGTTTATGAAATATTTCTCTGAGAAACATTTTTCTTCCTTTTATTTTGTGCTTCCCGCCGAAAAAAAGACAGAAAACACTAATTTTTATTATAGCCCCCCATACCATATACTGTCAATGTTTTTGCCTATTCCCACCAGATTTCTCGGACAAAAAATACAGAAAAGCCTTTCCCTTGAAAGGATTTCACGAATATGGTAAAGTTATCACAGATAAATCAAATTTTTTCTGAAAAAAGGAGAGATCATCATGCTTGGTTTTCATACAGACGGCATCCGCTTTTTCGGCGCATCCGAATCCCTGCTGGCAAGGGCAAAACAGCATAAACTGCCCATCGTAAAAACATCCACCACAAACACACTGGTTTTCGCCGTTGACACAGCGGAACCTCTGACCAAAAAACTCTACATGACCTCTTTTCTGGCACCCCAGGCTCCCTGGTTTTCCTGCTTCGTGGGCGATGCGGAAAGACCTGCGGACTATTCCCTGCATTTTGCCACAGAAAATGACCTGTTCGACTTTATTCTGGCCATGTATTACTGCTCTCAGGGCTTCCTCCATCTGGACTTTGACCTGCCCGAACTGGTTTCCAAACTGAACCCCGGCCCGGAATACATGATCCGCTCCTTCGAAGAAAAAGACTTCCACAAGATCGGCGAAGAAGGTGCTTTTGCAGCCTGCTTCTGTTTTCTGGAAGGCGGCTTTATGGAAAGCGACCGTCTTTTCGGCAAACTGACAAAGGAATACGGCGTAGGCGCAGACAAGATCATGCTGGCAGGCTCCTTTGATTCCAAATATCAGTTCCTGCGTACCTTTATCCCCCAGAAATAAGGAAATTACAGCAACTTCCTCTTTACAAACGGGGACAAGCGTACTAGAATAAATACGCAGACGATTTTTGTCGTTCTGTGCAAATACACAGAGTAGGGCTTTGCGCGTGAAGTGTCCGATGGACGGGGAGTTGTCATCGGAACGAAAAAAGGCAGTTCGCCTTTTGCGATGCAGGACCCGCATCCCGCTGTCTCCATAATAAAGATGAACGATATAGCCTCTTTGTTATCCATACAGCCAGCCTGTTTTTCAAAACAGGACGTATTTGCGTTGTGATAATAGAGGGGTTTTTGTTTGTAAATACAAAAATACCCTCCTGTTTCTGTTGAAAAAAGAAAAGGAGGTTTTTTCATGACAGAAAATCAAATTTCCGCTACTCACCGTATTGTACTGATGGCCATGCTGGCAGCGATCCAGATCGTTCTTTCCCGCTGGCTTTCCATCAACCTTTGGAACCTGAAGATCGGCTTTGCCTTTGTGCCTATCGCTATGGCGGGGATGCTTTTAGGGCCTGTCGGCGCGGGGCTGACGGGGGCTGTTGCCGATATCATCGGTGCAACACTGTTTCCCAGCGGCGCCTTCTTCCCCGGGTTTACGCTGACTGCCTTCATCACCGCCTTTGGCTACGGCTTCTTCCTGCAGAAAAAGCAGAGCATGACGAACATTCTGGCGGCGGTACTGTTTTCCGAGATCGTGGGCACGATCTGCCTGAATACCCTGTGGATCTCCATCCTCTACGGCACACCCTTTATCCCCACCATGATCCCCAGACTGGGGCAGGCGGTTGGCATGGGTATCGTGGAAGTCCTGGTGATCCGTCTTTTGGCAAATTATGCCCCTCAGCTGAAAGCGGCTGTATAAAAAAAGGAGTGTCTTTCGACACTCCTTTTTGATTGCTTCGTTTTCGATATTCGCTGTGCCTTATTCGTAAACTGCAAGCAGTTTACTCATGGGGCATTCGCCCTATAAACCGCATGTATTTGTCTGATGCGAATAAATTCCCATCATTCAAATCCACCGAGCTTTGCACGGCTCATCAATTATCACATTGCGTAGTTTGTGAAGTAGTTCTGAACCAGAACGATAGGTGTACCCTTGTCACCGGAACCGGATGTCAGGTCACACAGGGAACCGATCAGGTCTGTCAAACGACGAGGTGTTGTACCTTCGGACGCCATGTTGCCTTTCAGATCGCCTTCTTTTTCTTTGATCGCTGCTTTGATCGCTTCTGCCAGTTCTTCACCGTTCAGGTTGGCGAAATCGTTATCAGCCAGATATTTCAGTTTCAGTTCGTTGGGCAGACCGATCAGACCTTCTGTGTAGCCAGCGCCTACAACGGGGTCAGCCAGTTCCCAGATTTTGCCTACGGGATCTTTGAATGCGCCGTCACCGTAGATCATTGCTTCTACTTTTACGCCTGTACGAGCCAGTACTTCTTTCTGGATCGCTTCAGCAACTTCCTGTGCGTTGTTGGGGAACAGTTTTACTGTTGTTTCTGTTGCTTTGTTGGAACCCAGGAGACCGTATTCTGCATTGAAACCGCTGCCGTTTACGGGTGCGTTCAGGATATCAGCCAGTGTCAGAACTTTTTCGCCGCCTTTTGCCAGGATGCGTCTTCTGGATCTTTCTCTGGAGTGGATGTCACAGCACAGAACGTTCTTTGTGTAGTTTACGATCGCTTCTGCATGGTTTGCGAATACGATTTCAGCTTCTGCACCTTCTTCTTCGATCAGGCCTTTGTAGTATTCTACATAGTCAACGCCTGTGAAGGGGTGTTTGATGTAGCCGAATGCTTTGCGGTATTCATCCAGAGACAGTACGTCTGTGTAAGGATTTACGCCGCTTTCATCCAGAAGATCCATATCAAACAGGTGGTTACCTACTTCATCGGAAGGATAGCTCAGCATCAGCACTACTTTTTTCGCGCCTCTTGCAATACCTCTCAGGCAGATCGCAAAACGGTTTCTGCTCAGGATAGGGAATACTACACCTACAGTTTCGCCGCCCAGTTTTGCTTTCACATCTTCTGCGATCGCGTCTGTGGATGCGTAGTTACCTGCTGCACGTGCTACAACTGCTTCTGTTACGCATACTACGTCTTTTTCCTGCAGTTTGAAGCCGTCCTGTTCCGCCGCTGTCATAACGGAATCTACTACGATTTTTACGATATCGTCGCCTTCGCGAACGATGGGTGCTTTAATACCTCTGGAAATTGTACCTGCCATAATGTATACCTCCTGATATAAACAATTGATCGAAGTCACTGCATGAATCAAAACAGTTTTCTCCGTTAGATAAAAAAATCCCGCATTTGCGGGATCATTTGGCATATTTCTAAGTCAATATGTGACGAAATTGCATTCAATCACCGACTAATTCATTCTACCAAGAAAAATGCAGATTTGTCAATAATCACTCCGCCGATCCCTATAAAAATATCTTATATCGACCATAATTTTTGATTCCTCTCTGGAAACTTTTGTCTTTTATTTCGTTTCCATCCGCACTGCTGTTTCCAGTGCGATCTCCATCATTTGGGTAAAGGTGGTCTGGCGTTCTTCGGAAGTGGTCGCTTCTCCCGTTACCAGATGATCGGAAATGGTGCAGATGACCAGTGCCCGTTTGCCCAGTTTTGCCGCATTCAGGTACAGGGCGGTGGATTCCATTTCCACAGCCAGTGTGCCCATTTTGCCCCATTTCAGGGTTTCTTCCTTGCCGCCGTCACCGTAAAACAGGTCGGAGCAAAGCAAATTCCCCACGTGCATATCGATGCCCTTGGCCTGTGCCGCTGCCACCGCCGTGGAAAGCAGGGTATAATCTGCCGTAGGCGCCAGTGTGCCGGGCATGCCATACTGGGCTGCATAATTGGAGTCTGTGTTGGAACCGATGCCGGCCACGATGTCGCGGACTTTCAGATGTTCTGTCAGCGCCCCTGCAGAGCCCACGCGAATGATATTTTCCACGCCATAAAAGGCAAACAGTTCATAGCTGTAGATGCCGATGGAGGGGCAGCCCATACCGCTGGCCATAACGGAAACCCGTGTGCCTTTGTATGTGCCCGTATATCCCTGTACTCCACGCACATTATTCACCAGCACAGGATCTTCCAGAAAGGTTTCTGCGATAAACTTTGCACGGAGCGGATCCCCGGGCATCAGCACCGTTTTTGCAAAATCGCCTTTTTCGGCGGAAATATGAGGTGTTGCCATAGTCATTACCTCCTTAGTTTCAAAATAAATCTATTACTTTTTTTATACGACAAGGATACCCCTTTTTCCTTTTTTTCATAAAGAAAAAGCACTCACTTTCGTAAGTGCACATTTTCCAGTTCCAATAAAAATTTTTTATTTTCCATACCGCCGGCATAGCCCACCAGCTTTCCGTTTTTCCCGATGACTCTGTGGCAGGGGATGAGGATGGCAATGGGATTTTTCCCATTGGCGCCGCCCACCGCCTGACAGCCTTTCGGATGATCCACGGCAACGGCGATATCTTGATAACATCTGACTTCCCCGTAAGGGATCTCCTGCAGGGCAGACCATACTTTCTGCTGAAATTCCGTTCCCTTGGGCGCCAGAGGCAGATCAAAAGATTTTCTTTTCCCTGCAAAGTATTCCTCCAGCTGCTGTTTGCATTTCAAAATCAGCTCTGTTTCTTCCTGCAGATAGGATGCTGGCAGCTGCGTCCACGAAACACGGGTGATGCTACCATTTTCCTCTCCGATGATAAGTTTCCCCACAGGGGTATCATAAAAAAATATCTTTTCCATATCAATCATTCTTTCTTAAGCCTCGCAGCAAGGCAATTTCTCTGGCATAGCCCTCCGCTTCGTTGGGGGTTTCCAAATAGAACGGCAGATGCATCAGTTTGGGATGATTGATGATATTTGTGATGCCTGCCAGCGTCAGGCTGCCTTCGCCGATCTTTTCATGTCTGTCCTTATGGCTGCCCATGGGGTTCTTGCTGTCGTTCAGATGGATGGCTTTCAACCTGTCCAGCCCGATGATCTCATCGAATTCTTTCAATACCCCATCCAGATCTCCAACAATATCATAACCGCCGTCATAGACATGGCAGGTATCCAGACAGACACCCATCCGTTCCTTCTGCTCCACCCGATCGATGATGGCACGGAGTTCTTCAAAATTCCTGCCCACTTCGCTGCCCTTTCCCGCCATGGTTTCCAAAAGGATTGGCGTCTTGCCGCCGTCGGCCATGATCTCATTCAGCACATCGGCGATGAGGGGGATGGCAATTTCCGCCCCCTGCTTCACATGGCTGCCGGGGTGAAAATTGAACATCACATCCTCCAGAAGTTCCAGTCGGGACAGGTCTTCCTTCATGGTATTTCTGGCAAACACACGCAGATCTTCCTTGGCAGCACAGGGGTTCATGGTATAGGGCGCATGAGCCAGCAGGGTGCCAAAGCTATTTTCCTTATGAAATTCGTTATATTTTTGCAAGTCCTCCAAATCCAAAGGTTTTACGGAACCGCCGCGGGGGTTTCTGGTGAAAAACTGGAACACATTGCAGCCCAGTTTCACCGCCTCCTTCCCCATGGCAAGGTAGCCCTTGGCAGAAGACAAATGACATCCTAACCAAAATGACCTTGGTTCCTCTTTATTATTTTGGTAATAGAACAATCTATCGCCTCCTTAGCCGATATAATAAACGATATTGGTAAATTCCGTCATGATCTTGCCCCGATTCAGATAGGTATGGGGCTGAGTACAGTCAAAGTGGATAAAATCCCCCTCCTGCAGCACATATTCCTCCCCGCCGTACAGCAGGATCATCTCCCCTTTGGTCACCAGCACATATTCATGGGTATTATGCCCGTGGCCTTCGGAGGTAAACGTCCCATTCACATCCAGTTCGCTGTTGAAAAATTCAAAATCTCTGGCAGGGTTTGCGGTGCTGTAATGATAAACACGGTAGCCCTCATGCTCCACCAGAGCACTTTCCCCCTTGCGGATCACCAGAGGCACTTCGATCTGTTCATCGATCAGTTTTGTATAGGAAACCTGCAGACCTGCGGCGATCTTCCAGAGGGTATTGATGGTAGGGCTGGATTCGCCCTTTTCGATCTGGCTCAGCATCACCTTGCTGACACCGGAAAGTTCCGATAATTTCCCCAGACTCAAGTTTCGCTCTGCCCGCAGACGTTTTAAATTCATGGCAATGATTTCATTTAATTGCACGGAGATCCCTCCTTTCTTCTGCCATCATTATACCACAATTCAGGAAAAAATCACGAACTCCTTCTTGAAACTCCGATGCCGCGGTCGTATAATGGACAGCGTTAACAAAAACTTACTGAAACACAAAGGAAATGCTTATGAATAAAGAAAAACTCATCGCTTTCTTCAAGAAAGAGACCATCCTCTGCATTTCGGGCATTCTGGCCTTCGGTTCGGCCTTTCTCATTCCGCCCGATGCAAAATATATGGAATACTGCGACATTCGTGTGCTGGTGCTTTTATTCTGCCTAATGGCCGTCATGGGCGGCTTTCAGCAGCTGGGGGTATTTGACCGCATGGCAAACCTGCTGCTGGCAAGGGCAAGGAAAATGCGTCAGCTGGCCACCACACTGGTCATGCTGTGCTTCTTTTCCGCCATGTTCGTCACCAACGACGTTGCCCTCATCACCTTCGTCCCCTTCACCATCATGCTGCTGGAGCGAGCGAATCTGCAGGAAAAAATGATCCCCTTCATCGTCATGCAGACCATTGCCGCAAATCTGGGCAGTATGCTGACCCCCGTCGGCAATCCCCAGAACCTGTTCCTCTATACCATCTCCGGCATGGAAATCGGCGAATTTTTCGCCGTAACGGTGCCCTATGTGGGGGTTTCCTATTTCCTCCTGTATGTATACTGCTATTTTCAGGGGAAACAACCGCTGGTCACAGAAAAACAGGAGCCAAAGAAAAACTGGTCTGTCAAAGACAAAGGATTTCTGGCGGCTCTGGGCGTTCTCTTCCTGTTCTGCCTGCTGGCGGTGTTCCATGTAGCATCCCACTGGATCGTGCTGCTGTTCATCCTGCTGTGGTTCTTCTTCTTCCAGAAAGGGATCCTGAAAGGACTGGACTACAACCTGCTCCTGACCTTCGTGTTCTTCTTCATCCTCATCGGCAATCTGGGACGGATCTCCGTGATCCGAGAAACATTGCAGTATCTGCTTCTGGGCAGAGAAGTCCTCGTGTCCTTTCTGGCCAGCCAGTGCATCAGCAATGTGCCTGCTGCGGTGCTCCTTTCCGAATTTACAGACAGATATGACCTGCTGATCGCAGGGGTGAATATCGGCGGGCTGGGTACGCTGATCGCTTCCATGGCCAGCCTCATTTCCTATAAATATTTTGCGCAGGTGCCCGGCGCGAAAAAAGGGAAATATATGCTCTACTTCACCCTCTGGAATATCATCTTCGCCGTTCTCCTTCTGGCACTGAATAAATGTATCCCCTATGTTCCCGCCATCGATCTTCCCGATTTCTGGTTTCTGAAATAAAAAAGAAATGCCTCCGGCAAAGCCGGAGGCATTATTTTTATGTCTGATTATTTTTCTACAGGCAGTTCTTTTTTGCCGTACATTTTACGGATCACCATAACAACTACGATCATGGAGATCAGTGCGATAGGCAGGTTGATCATCCAGTTCTGAACGAAACCGGCGATCACATAGTTTACTGCGGAAACTGCTGCAACTGTCAGCGCGTAAGGCAGCTGTGTAGAAACGTGGTTCACGTGGTCACACTGGGCACCTGTGGAAGCCATGATAGTTGTATCGGAGATAGGAGAGCAGTGGTCACCGCAAACCGCACCGGCCAGAGTCGCCGCTACTGTGATTGTCAACAGTTCGCTTGTAGGATCCAGAATAGGAACGACGATGGGCAGCAGGATACCGAATGTACCCCAGGATGTACCTGTTGCAAATGCCAGGAATACTGCGATACAGAATACGATCACAGGCAGCAGGTTTGCCAGTACGCCTGTGCTGTTTTCCAGAATACCTGCTACGAATACGTCCGCACCCAACAGACCTGTTACGCCGGACAGTGTCCATGCAAATGTCAGGATCATGATAGCGGGTACCATTGCTTTGAAACCTTCAGGCAGACATTCCATGAACTGTGTGAATGTCAGAACCTTACGAGGGATGTACAGGAAGAATGTGATCAGCAGTGCTGCAGCGGAACCCAGCAACAGACCAACGGAAGCATCGCAGTTTGCGAATGCATCGATGAATGTTTCGCCATCGAAGAAACCGCCTGTGTAGATCATACCGATAACGCAGGAGATGATCAGAACCACTACGGGCAGGATCAGGTCGATCACTTTACCGTTGCCAACGGGAGCCTGTGCCGCATCTGCACCGGCATAGGGTCTTGCATCTGTTGTGTACAGGTCGCCGTTCAGCTGTGCGTTTCTTTCATGTTCCAGCATAGGGCCGAAGTCTGTGTTTGTCATTGTCAGGCAAACCATTGTCAGGATTGTCAGCAGTGCATAGAAGTTGTAAGGGATCGCTCTGATGAACAGGTCTAAGCCATTTACGCCATCTACAACGCCGGCTACAGCAGCAGCCCAAGAAGAGATGGGAGCGATGATACATACAGGAGCAGCTGTTGCGTCGATCAGGTACGCCAGTTTTGCTCTGGAAACTTTGTGTGTGTCTGTTACAGGTCTCATAACGGAACCTACTGTCAGACAGTTGAAGTAGTCATCTACGAAGATCAGACAGCCCAAGAGAGATGTACCCAGCATCGCACTTCTTCTTGTTTTGAATGTTGTTGCAGCCCATCTGCCGTATGCAGCGGAACCGCCTGCTTTGTTCATCAGGGCTACGATGATACCCAGAATTACCAGGAAGATCAGGATACCTACGTTCCAGCTGTCAGACAGTTTTGCCAGCATGCCGCCGTCTGTGCTGTTTGTAAAGATGGTCAGGTATGCCAGTTTGGGGTCAAAGTTTGCATAGAACAGACCGCCTACTACGATACCGATGAACAGAGAGGAATATACTTCCTTTGTGATCAGTGCCAGAATGATCGCTACCAGAGGAGGTACCAGAGACCATGCTGTTGCATACATGTTGCTTACGTATTCTGCTTCTGCTTCGCCGCCGAATACAGTTGTGGACATGGCAATCGCAATCAGAGAAACTACTGCGAAAATGCCGAGCCATTTGCTTCTGAGGTTAGTTTTTTTGCTCATAACCTTTTCTCCTTTCAGAAATTTTGAATAAAATAGAATAATTGCTTGTGTGTGGAAACACAAAAGAAAAAGCCGTACGCAAAGCGCACGACATTATAACCCATAAAAGTGTTACAAGTTTCCGATAGCGCTCCACATAAGTGACAGTACATTACATATTTTGCAATGTCCCAGCCATATTTCCCAAAACGGGCAGAAAATACAGCTTCGGCGAGACTGCCTTTCCCCTTCCGCCGCCCACGGCTTTTTTGAAGGGCTACTCATCAGCATCGCACCTCTATCTTTGTCTGACTTTTGTCAGACGCTCATTCATTCATACCATACCAAACAGACAAAGTCAAGCCTTTCCGGAAAAATGCCTGTAAAAACAAGAAAAATCAGGCAGAAAGGTGTCCTTGCCCTGCACATAGTATAGTTAAAAAAAGAACACATCCTATGCAGGAAGGAGATTTCCCATGTATCCCTATTTCCAGAAAAACACTCCGCTCCATGCGGCAGAACGCACCGCCGCCGACCCCATCCGCACCTTTTTCACCCAGAATCCAGCCTTCGGCACCCTGCTGTTTCAGGTAACGGGCGGTCAGGGGGCTTTTCCCGTGGAAGGAGCCACCATCACCATCACCAAAGCACTGGCAGACGGTGTGTCCCTTTCCCTTAGGGTAGTCACCGACGAAAGCGGAAAAACCGTGCCCCTTTCTCTGCCTGCCCCCAGCCGCGCCCTTTCGCAGGCGCCCAACGGCGGTATCGTCTATGCCACCTATCAAGCCGAGGTCTCCGCACCCAATTATGTGACAACGGATATCCGCGATCTGCCCATATTTGACGGCATCACCACCATTCAGCCCGTCAACCTGACGACGGATATCGGCGGCAGGCGGCAGAACGAAGTAGAAGAAATCGAAGACAAGGAACCGGATTTATAATTTCTCAGAAAATGAAAGGAGTGGATCCCCATGGGCTCTTTGCAGCTGCCCGCCATCCCCGAAACCATCACCGTGCATCTGGGGCTGCCCGATGCGCCTGCGGAAAACGTGACGGTTTCTTTTCCCGACTATATCAAAAACGTGGCTTCCAGTGAAATTTACCCCACATGGCCCGAAGCCGCCATCCGCGCCAACATCTACGCCCAGATCAGCTATGCTCTGAATCGGGTCTATAATGAATTTTACCGTTCTCAGGGCTATGATTTCGATATCACCAACACCACCCAGTTCGACCAGAAATTCATTAAGGGGCGGGATATCTATGAAAATATCAGCCAGATCGTAGATGATATTTTCAATGATTATGTGGTCAGACAGGGGCGGATCGACCCCTTCTTCACCGCCTACTGCAACGGTTCCACCTCCTTCTGCCCGGGGCTTTTGCAATGGGGCACCGTGGAGCTGGCAGAACAGGGGCTGACGCCATATCAGATTTTGCAGTACTATTATGGAGACAACATCGGCATTGTGGAAAATGCCCCCATCAGTGCCAATATTCCCTCCTACCCCGGGGTGCCTTTGCGGGTGGGCTCTTCAGGGAACGATGTAAAAACCATTCAGCTGCAGCTGAACCGCATCGCCGGCAACTATCCCGCCATTCCAAAGATCCCCAATCCCAACGGGGTCTTCGGGGTCTCCACCAGAAATGCTGTACAGGAATTTCAGCGCATCTTCAACCTGACCCCCGACGGTATCGTGGGGAAGGCCACATGGTATCAGCTGAAATATATCTATAACGGCGTAAAACGGCTGAACGAGCTGACCTCGGAGGGGCTGACGCTGGAGGAAGTAAGCCGCCCCTTCCCCGAAGTGCTGCAGGAGGGGGATACGGGCATTGCCGTGCAATCCTTACAATATTATCTGGCAGTCATTGCCTATTTCAGTAACGGCGCCCTGCCCGCCATTGCCATAGACGGCATTTATGGCCCCGCCACCACCGCCGCCGTCCGCACCTTTCAGGAACTGGTGGGACTGCCCGCAGACGGGATCGTTGGGCTGCAGACCTTTCTGCGGATCCAGCAGGCCTATGAGGATATCCTCGCCACCCTTCCCCCGGGCATTGAAGGGGATCGGGCAAAGCCCTATCCCGGCTTCTTTCTTTCCGAAGGACAGGAAGGGGAAGATGTCCGCGATCTGCAGACTTACCTCAGGGGTATCGGAGAATATACGGGCGTGATCCCCGTCCTTCCCGTAACGGGATATTTCGGCACCCAGACACGGGATGCGGTCTCCGCCCTGCAGGCCCAGAACGGACTGCCGGTCAATGGCGCCGTGGGACCTGTCACATGGAACCTGATCCGCAGGCTCTATGACAGCCGATAAAAAAACAGCCGCAGACCATTGGTCTGCGGCTGTTCTGTTGTGCCGATTATTTTGTTTCTTCTTCGTCGTCTTCCCATTCTGCGGGGTCATATTCGCCGAACGCAGCTGTCAGGAAACTTTCCATATCATTCAGCTGTTCCATCTGGTCGCTCATACCTTCCAGAACATCTTCTACCTTATTCAGGTATTTGTTCATTTCGGGGGAAATGGGTTCCATTTCTTCTGCACCTTCGGAAACCAGTTCTTCCGCTGCCGCTTCTGCCACTGCAGCCGCTTCTTCAGAAGCACCGTTCATGTCCATGAATGCTGCCACTTCTTCCGCATCCAGCTCATCCAGATCGAAATCATCCCAGTCTTCTGCCATATCACGATTTCTTCTTTCTTTCAGTTTTTCGTAATAGGTTGCCATATCCTCTTTCAGTTCGCCGGCTTTTTCCGCCATACGGAAAGCTGCACCGCGCACTGCAGGCTGCAGATCATCGGCCTTTTCTGCCATTTTTTCTTTCATACGGAAAGCCGCACTGCTTACTTTGGGCTGCAGGTCTTCTGTTTTTTCTGCCACCTTATCTGCCGCAGATTTTACTGTAGGGTTTTCCTTCACTCTTTCCGCCACTGCCGTCAGGGCTGCACCGGCTTTGCCCAGCATACCGCCGACTGCATTTTTGATACCGTCTTTTTCCAGACCCATACCGCTGTTCAGTGTATGCAGCAGTCTTTCCGCTTCATCCACGGTAATGATACCTTTTTCCAGCATGTTCAGGATCGCCATTCTTTCTTCTTTCATGGTTTTTGCCTCCTTCGGTTTCTTGTCATATTCTATGCGAAGTACGTATTCGTCGGGTCTGTCCGCTTTTCTGCCGAAATGATACAGGATGCTTTCCACAATGCGGCGGCTGGCCTGACCGTCGCCGAAAGGGTTTTTCGCCTGTGCCATGGCTTCGTAGGCATCTTTATCATCCAGCAGTTCTTTCGCCAGACGATAGATCGTTTCTTCATCAGTACCTGCCAGTTTCAGAGTACCTGCTTCCACGCCTTCGGGGCGTTCTGTTACATTTCTCAGAACCAGTACGGGCTTGCCCATGGAAGGCACTTCCTCCTGCAGGCCGCCGCTGTCTGTCATCACGAAGAAGGAACGACACATCAGGTTATGCATATCCTTCAGATCCAGAGGGTCTGTCAGGTGGATGCGGTCGTTGCCGCCGAGGATCTCATGAACGGGTTCCACAACAGCGGGGTTTTTATGCACCGCGTAAACCACTTCCACATCAGGGTATTCTTCCACCAGACGTTTTACCGCGTGGCAGATGTTGCGAAGGGGTTCGCCCAGATTTTCACGTCTGTGGGCTGTCATGGCAATGACACGTTTATTCTTGAAGTCGATTTTATTCAGTTCACCCACAGTGAAGGTATAGTCCTCTTCGATGGTGTGTGCCAATACGTCAATAACAGTATTGCCAGTGATGAAAATACCTTCCTCACCGATATTTTCCTTTAACAGGTGCTCCTTCGCCAGAGGAGTGGGCGCAAAGTGCAGGTCGGTCAGTGCCCCTGTCAGTCTGCGGTTCATTTCTTCGGGGAAGGGCTGATATTTGTCGTAGGTACGCAGGCCTGCTTCCACATGGCCTACCTTTACCTGATTATAATATGCCGCCAGTGCGCCGGCGAAAGTGGTGGATGTATCCCCGTGTACCAGAACGATGTCGGGTTTTTCCTTGCCCATCACTTCTTCCAGACCAGTCAGGGCACGGGTTGTGATCCCTGCCAATGTCTGTCTGGACTGCATGATATTCAGGTCATACTGGGGGTGCAGGTCGAAGATTTCCAGCACCTGATCCAGCATTTCTCTATGCTGCGCGGTTACGCAGACGATGCTTTCAATTTCGGGTGTTTTTTCCAGTTCTTTTACCAGAGGTGCCATTTTGATGGCCTCGGGTCTGGTGCCGAACACACTCATTACCTTTATCTTATCCATACGAATAATCTCCTTACTTAATGGAATTTCGTCAGACCGATCCATATCACAGCCGCAAGCGCAACAGCAATGAAAATCGCCTTGATATTATTGGTGATGCTTTCTCCCGACTTAAACAGGATTTTTCTGACAGCAAAAAATATATTACTCAGGAACAAGCCAATGAGAATAAAAGCAATCACATAATAGATCATGCAAGTCCCTCCATTTCATCCGGTTCCTTATGTATTCTTATTTGATTTCATTGGTCAATGTACCAATTCCCTCGATTTCACACTTAACCACATCGCCCTTCTTCAGAAACTTGGGCGGCTGGAAGCCCATGCCAACCCCTGCAGGCGTACCCATGGCGATGATGGTGCCTGCCGCCAGTGTCATCCCTTTGGACAGCTGGCAGATCACCTTTTCAATGCTGTTGATGAGAAGGTCTGTGGTGCTGTCCTGTCTCAGTTCCCCGTTGATATAGGAACGGATGGCCAACGCAGGAGGATTTGTAAATTCATCCTTTGTCACGATGACAGGGCCAATGGGCGTGAAATCATCCAGAGACTTGCCGAAGTACCACTGTTTGTGGGCAGTCTGCAGGTTTCTGGCACTCATATCATTTAAAATGGTATAACCGAATACATAGTCGAAAACTTCTTCGGGCTGTACATTCTTCGCATCCTTACCAATGACCACAGCCAGTTCCACTTCATAGTCCAGACTGTCTACGATATCCAGATGGCCGTCGATATATTCCCCGTCGCCGACAGCACGGTTCACTCTTTTTGCGAAATAAATAGGTTCGGGGCGGTCACCGCCGAAAGCTTCATTATGGAAGCGGGCAGATTCCTCCGCATGAGCATAATAGTTGATGCCCAGACAGATAATATCCTGCTTGGGATAGAGGATGGGCGCATACAGCTGCACCTCTTCCACAGGGATCCCCTGCATCAGTTCCTTATTTCTGTCCATCTTGGCCAGCTTTTCTTCATCCTGCTGTTCCAGAAAGGCATTCATATCTTTCACATCAAAACCCAGATAATGCACAGGCACCACCTGAGAACCATCTTTTTTCAGAACACCTACGGCCAGTTCGCCATTGTGACTGTATGTCAAAAGTTTCATGCTTCATTCCTCCTAACGGCTCCTGCAGACAGGCGCAGCCAGCGCACTGCAGGGCGAGTCTGTATCTCAAAAGCATATCCATAAAATATACCATTCTCATCATATCACAAAAGCCTGCATTTTCAAAGAAAAAAAGGTCTTCGCATTCATGTATACAAGATACTGTACCCTTAATCACCCATGCAAATAAACATGCATATTTATACACATAATTTTGTATGTTGAATAAAAAAGTGCCCAAAACCGCCCTCTGAATCCTTCTGCAACATAAAATTATATACAAATTCCTGAATTTTTATGATTTTGGGGTTGCTTTTTCAGAACGAGATATGTATAATCCATTTATAAAATTCACTAGAGCAAACGTCCCGGCGGGACTTATTTCGAAAAGCACTTTTTTAAGGAGGAACATCATTATGGCAAAAGAAAAAATCGTTCTGGCATATTCCGGCGGTCTGGATACATCCTGCATCATCCCTTGGCTGAAAGAAAACTACGACTGCGAAGTTATCTGCGTATGCGGTGACGTTGGTCAGGGTAAAGAAACAGACGGTCTGGAAGAAAAAGCACTGAAAACAGGCGCTTCCAAACTGTACATCGAAAATCTGGTAGAAGAATTCATCACAGACGCTGTTTACCCCTGCGTAAAAGCAAACGCTGTATATGAAGGCAAATATCTGCTGGGTACATCCATGGCTCGTCCCATCATCGCAAAGAGAATGGTTGAAATCGCTAAAGCAGAAGGCGCAACAGCAATCTGCCACGGTGCAACAGGCAAAGG
>NZ_JBGVHV010000082.1:0-10436 GCF_045122575.1 Anaerotignum sp.
ACCTACACCAGAGTGGTGCTGGATCTTTCTGCTAAGAAAAAATACGAAGTGACAGAAAGTGCCGACGGCACAAAGGTCATCGTGACATTTGATAAAGTGACCGTGGAGGATATTTCCTGCAAACATAAAAACGATAAGGATATCATCGAGATCGAAGGGGACGGCGCGCTGGGGGCAGATGTATTTACCCGGTCTGATCCCAACCGTATCGTTGTGGATATCCCCAATGTGAACTCTGAACTGGATGAAAGCCTGAATATAAAAGAACTGAAATATGTATTTGCCGGCAGAAGCGGCATGTTCACCGACACGACACTGAGAATGGTGTTTGAAGTGGGCGACCTGACAGAATACAGCTACAGTGAAGATGGCAATGGCGGTACACTGACTATTTTCCGTTCTTCCCTGCAGCACATGACCTATAACGGTGCGAAGGATGTGCTGTATCTGGATAAGGAAGATTCTTTCAAAACAGGCAGCGTAAAACTGGAAGATCATTATCTGAGCGGTTATTTTGATGTGACCCTGCCGAAGGATCTGTCTGATGTATATGGCGAAGGAACGTATGCCATCGGGGATGACGTGATCAAAAGCGTTGAAGTATTCACCAAGAGTGGAAAAACCACACTGCGATTCCACCAGAACCGCATCAGCTGCTACAGCATTACGGAAGAAAAGGACAGATATGTCGTCCATGTGAAGAACCCTCAGGATGTGTATGATAAAGTGCTTCTGCTGGATGCGGGCCATGGGGGCAAAGACCCCGGGGCCAGCGGCAATGGTCTGGTGGAAAAGAGTCTGAATCTGACCATGCTGCAGAAAGTCAATGCGGAACTGGATAAGGATATCAAGGTATATCTGACCAGAAACGGCGATACCTATCCCGATAACGCCAGTCGCGCAAGAAATGCCAGTCAGGTTGCTGATGCAATGGTTTCTATTCATATGAACTCTTCTACCAATGCGTTGGTAAATGGTACGGAAACCCTGTACAAAAACCATGCCAACGATACGGGCGCAACCTTGACCAGTAAACAGCTGGCACAGCTGATCCAGAATAACATCATCGATGCAACGGGGAATAATAACCGTGGTATCGTACAGCGTACGGATCTGCTGATCCTGAACAGTACAACTGTGCCTGCGGTCATTGTGGAAACTGCATTCCTTTCCAATGCAGGGGATGCGCTGAAGCTGTCTCAGGAAAGCTATCAGGATCTGGTGGCAGAAGCTATTGCGGATGCCATTGAAGAGGCTTTTGATACTTATAAACTGCGTTAAGATGAAAACAGAAAAAGCAGACCCGACTGATCCCTCAGTCAGGTCTGCTTTTTGATTCTTGGAACGGAAGAAGCCTTTTTTTGCGGAGGAAAAAAGAGAAGTTTTTTGAAGTGCAGCCTGTTTTTGTGATATAATAAAATTTATGAGAAAACCAAAAAGGAGGAATCGGATATGATTCGTTTTGACGGCAGAAAAGTGGACGAACTGCGTCCTGTCAATATCATCAAGGATTTTACCCGCTATGCGGAAGGCTCTGTTCTGATCGAATGGGGCAATACAAAGGTGCTGTGCAATGCATCTGTAGAGGAAAATGTACCTCCTCATAAAAAAGGCACCGGCGAAGGCTGGGTGACAGCGGAATATTCCATGCTGCCCCGTGCCACAGTAACCAGAAACAAAAGAGATATCAATAAACTGAAACTGAACCAGCGTTCCACAGAAATTCAGCGCCTGATCGGCAGAGCCCTGCGTGCAGCGGTGAACTTTGAAGAACTGGGTGAAAGAAGCATCACCGTGGATTGTGATGTTATTCAGGCGGACGGCGGCACCAGAACGGCTTCCATCACAGGCGGTTTTGTGGCACTGGCCATGGCCTGCCAGAAACTGGTGGAGGAAGGGCTCATTGAAAAAATGCCTTTGCACAGATATATTTCCGCAGTCAGCGTTGGCGTGGTGGATGGTGTTGCCATGGCAGACCTTTGTTACGAAGAAGACTCTGCGGCGGAAGTGGATATGAATATCATTATGACAGACGAAGGCAATTTCGTAGAAGTGCAGGGCACAGGGGAACACGGCACATTTACCCAGGAACAGCTGCTGGAACTTCTGGCGCTGGGCAGAAAGGCAACTGCGGAACTGAAGGAAATGCAGCAGGCGGCATTGGGCGGTCTGGAACTGAAATAAGGAGAAAAAGATGGAAACGATTATTTTTGCAACAAAAAATAAAGGAAAAATCAGAGAGATCAACGCCATTCTGGCAGATATGAATGTGAACGTGATCTCCATGGAAGATGCGGGCATCACCATCGATGTGGTGGAAGACGGCACAACATTTGAGGAAAACTCCATGAAAAAGGCAGTGCAGATCATGGAAGTCAGCGGCAAGATCACGCTGGCAGATGACTCCGGTCTGGAAATCGATGCCATGGACAAAGCTCCCGGGGTATATTCTGCCCGTTTCATGGGGGAAGACACACCTTATCCCGAACGGTTCAAGGCGATCTTTGAAAAACTGGAAGGCGTTCCCGAAGAAAAGAGAACAGCACGTTTTGTCAGCTGCATCGCAGCGGCTTTCCCTGATGGCAGAAGACTGACTACCTATGATACAGTGGAAGGCATCATCGGCTACGAAGTGAAGGGGGAAAACGGCTTCGGCTATGATCCCATTTTCTATGTGCCCGACAAAGGCAGATATATGGCGGAACTTTCTGCGGAAGAAAAGAATGCCATCAGCCACAGAGGGAAGGCACTGGGCAAGATGAAAGAACTTCTGAAAAAGGAACTGTGATCTTATGAAGATTTTGGTTTTGAGTGATACCCATTCCTATCTGGACAATGCCAGAAATGTGCTGAAGCGGATCGGGGACAAAATGGACATGGTGCTTCATCTGGGCGACCATGATGCGGATGCGCTGGAACTGATGAAGGAATTTCCGAAACTGCCCTTCCATTATGTGAAGGGGAACAACGATTATCTGATGGATACTCCTTCCAAGAAGATGGTGCGGGCAGGCGGAAAAAATCTGCTGCTGACTCATGGGCATAAGCAGCGGGTTCATTGGAATCCCGATACCATTTCCTACTGGGCGGCGGAACAGGGGGCGGATGTGGTTCTGTTTGGCCATACCCATGTCCCTGTGTGGGATGACAGTTGGCATGTGGCCCTGTTCAATCCCGGCAGCATTTCTCTGCCTCGGGGCGGCGGTCTGCCTACCTTTGGCATCCTGACCATTGAAAACGGCAAGGTGGAAGGGGCGATCATGGAATACTGGAATGCAGAACATTTCAAACGCATAAACTGATCAAAACGGGGCAGGATACCACTAAAACCTGCCCCGAAAAAAGTTTTTAAAAAATTTCAAAAAAGTTGTTGACAAATGAAAATGCTTATGGCATAATATGTCTTGCGTTAAGACGTGGATCGGTAGCTCAGCTGGATAGAGCAACGGCCTTCTAAGCCGTGGGTCAGGGGTTCGAATCCCTTCCGGTTCACTTTTTTTTATGCGGGTGTAGTTCAATGGTAGAATGTCAGCCTTCCAAGCTGAACACGTGGGTTCGATTCCCATCACCCGCTGCGCACAATATGGATCGGTAGCTCAGCTGGATAGAGCAACGGCCTTCTAAGCCGTGGGTCAGGGGTTCGAATCCCTTCCGGTTCAGCAAGAAAAAGCCTGTCGGAAATCGGCAGGTTTTTTTCGTTGACTTTTTTGTTGGGAAAGCATAAAATAATAGCATTACGCGGATATGGCGGAATTGGCAGACGCACTGGATTTAGGTTCCAGCGGGCGACCGTGCAGGTTCGAGTCCTGTTATCCGCAGTAAAATGAGACCTGTGTGTGGCATGGGTCTTTTTTCTTTGTAAAATCAAAAAGAGAACCTGAGAAGGTTCTCTTTTTTGCGTCGCAGACAATTAAGGGTGCAGGGGAATTATTTCCCTGCTGGGAGTTTGAGGGTGAAACCCTCAGAGGGTTTCGAATTCATCCAGCAGTTCCTTGAACAGCTGCATGGCATTTTCAATAGGTTCCGCTGCGGACATATCCACCCCTGCGCCTTTCAGCAGGTCGATGGAGTATTCGCTGTCCCCTTTGGACAGGAAGTCCAGATAGGCATCAATGGCGGGCTGGCCTTCGTTCAGAATTTTTCTGGAAAGGGCGATGGCTGCGCTGTAGCCTGTTGCATACTGATATACATAGAAGGCATTGTAGAAATGGGGGATACGCGCCCATTCGATATCGATTTCGGAGTCGATGACGATGTCTTCGCCGAAATATTTGATATTCAGATCACGATAGATTTTGTTCATGCCTTCCCATGTGAGGGGTTCGCCTTTTTCTGCCATAGCATGGGTGATCATTTCAAATTCAGCAAACATGGTCTGGCGGAAAAGTGTACCTCTGAACTGTTCCAGGAAATAGTTGATGAGATATTTACGCATCACTTTATCTTCTGTTGTTTTCAGCAGGTGTTCCATCAGCAGGGCTTCGTTACAGGTGGATGCCACCTCTGCCACGAAAATCTTATGGTCTGCGTAAAGATAAGGCTGTTTTTTCCATGTGAAATAACTATGCAGAGCATGACCCATTTCGTGAGCCAGTGTGAACATGCTGTTGATGGTATTGTTGTGGTTCAGCAGTACATAAGGGTGTACGCCGTAGCTGCCCCAGGAATAGGCGCCGCCGCGTTTGCCTTTGTTTTCGTATACATCGATCCAGCCGCTTTCCAGACCGTGTTCCAGTGCCGCGCTGTATTCTGCACCCATGACCTGCAGAGCTTCTTTTACGGTTTTCTTCGCTTCTGCATAAGGGATCTTCACATCGGCATCGGGCACCAGGGGGACATACAGATCATACATGTGCAGTTCGTCCACACCCAGTTCCTTCTTGCGGAGGGAAACATAGCGGTGCAGCAGAGGCAGGTTTTTATTTACCGTTTCGATCAGGTTGTCATAAACAGACAGGGGGATATTGTCATCGGCAAGGGCCATTTCTCTTGCGGAGCCATATTTTCTTGCTTCCGCAAAGAAAACATCGCTTTTAACGGAAGAGGAATAGGTGGCTGCAATGGTGTTTTTCTGGCTCAGATATACGGAATACAGGTTTTTGAAAGCCTGTTCACGGACACTGCGGTCGGGACTTTCCAGAAATGTGATATATCTGCCCTTGGTCAGTTCCAGTTCAGTTCCATTGGCTGTTCGGATGGCGGGGAAGGAAATATCCGCATCGTTCAGCATAGTGAAAATCTGCTGAGGAGCGCCGCCCAGTTCTGCGGTTTTTGCCAGCAGGTTTTCTTCCGCAGGGGTCAGTGTGTGTGCTTTCTGGCGCAGCAGTGTGTGGAAAAAGTGATCGTAAATGGCGAAATCTGCGATCTTTTCTTCGCGGAAGGCTGCAAGTTTTTCTGCGGGGATGGCAATGATTTCGGGTGTCAGGAAAGACATGGCTGCGGAATAATGGATCAGCAGCATTTCTGCTTTGGATGCCATGCCCTGATAGAAGGCATTTGCACTGTCTTCATGCATACGCATATTGGCATATGTGTAAACATGATCCAGCTGCAGGGAAAGAGCTTCGTTTTTCTGCAGGCAGGAAAGGAGCGTTTCTGCGGAGTTGGCCAGTTTGCCGGAAAAGGCAGTCATTTCGGGAATGCCTGCTTCGATAGCAGCGCATGCTTCTTCCCATTGCGCATCTGTTTTAAAATAATCCTCGATATGCCAGTGAAAACGAGGGTCAGTATCCTTTCTTTCCGGAATAGAATGATTCATGGTTCATACCTCTTTTCTGTGTATTTTATGAACGATTCTATTGCGAATCGTTTTTGGTAAAGTTATATTTTCCAGTATATCATTTTTTAAAACAGAGATAAAGATGGAACAAAAAATGATGTTTTTTTTCAAAAAAATGAAAATTTTTCCTTTGGGCAGGAAGGATTTTGCTTGCTGATGACTAATTTACATAGTATGATAAATATGAGGTGATAAAATATGGATAAAGCTTTAAAAGTACTTATTGTTGCGGGCGAATCTGCTCCCTTCATTAAAAGTGGCGGCTTAGGCGATGTTGTTGGTTCTTTACCTAAGGCACTGCGTGCAAAAGGCGTAGATGTTCGCGTGGTAATCCCTCGACACAGAGCAATCAAAAATGAAACAATGTACGGCGTGGAATTTCTGGGGGAATTCGATGTCCATCTGCAGTGGCGCAAACAGCCTGCCAAAGTTCTGGTGAAAAAAGGCGATGTGCCGGTATATTTTATTGAAAATGATTATTATTTTGGTCGCGGCGGCCTGTATGGTTACAATGATGATGACGAACGCTTTGCGTTCTTCTCCAAAGCAGTGCTGGATATGCTGGCAATGCTGGATTTCTATCCCGACATCATTCACTGCAATGACTGGCAGACAGGGCCTGTCTGCATGTATCTGAAAGAAATTTACAGATATATGGTGCCTTATTCCAAGATCAAAACACTGTATACCATCCACAACCTGCAGTATCAGGGCAGATTTGCGCCCTCTACACTGGATATGATGGGGCTGCCCGGATGGACATGGAGCAACGCGGAATTCTACGATTCTGTATGCTTTATGAAAATGGGGCTGGTATATACAGACTACATCAGCACTGTTAGTGAAACCTATGCCAACGAAATCCAGACAGGAGAATACGGCTACGGCATGGAAGGTATCCTCAGAAGCAGAGCTGACCGACTGTGCGGTATCATCAACGGGATCGACTATGTGGCAAATAACCCTGCCACAGATAAACATATCGTGAAACATTTTGATGCAGAACATCCCGAAGGCAAGGCGGAAAACAAACGCGCCCTGCAGGAAAGACTGGGTCTGGAGCAGAGAGATGTACCTGTGATCGGTATGATCACCCGTCTGGCAGACCAGAAAGGGATCGATATCTTCTCCTATGTTCTGGATGAAATGATGCGCAGAGATGTACAGTTTGTACTGCTGGGCACAGGGGAAGCAAGCTATGAATATCTGTTCCGTGCTATGGAAGCAAACTATCCCGGCAGAGTTTCTGCGAATATCTTCTTTGACGAATCTCTGGCACAGCAGATCTATGCATCTTCCGATCTGTTCTTGATGCCTTCCAAATTTGAACCCTGCGGTCTGGGTCAGATGTTCAGCCTGCGTTTCGGTACTGTGCCGATCGTCAGAAAAACCGGCGGTCTGGCGGATACCATCCAGCACTATAATCCCGAAACCAAAGAAGGCAACGGCTTCCTGTTTGAACATTATGACGGCTGGGGTCTGATGTGGGCAATCGATGAAGCACTGAAGACATATCACATGGGCAAGGAAGAATGGATCAATGTGGTAAAAAATGCTATGAACAGCGATTATTCCTGGGAAAGCTCTGCGGATAAATATATCGAACTGTATGAAAAACTGAGAAAAGAATAAATCTGTACATCGGTGCGTCTGTCCTTATCATGGGCAGGAAGAAAGCACTGCATGACAAAGAGTATAACCGCTGAAAGGTCATCTTTTGGCGGTTTATTTTTGGGGAAAAAGGGGAAGTGCGGATTTACAAATGTCCATGTTATGTAGTATGATATAAATAAGCATAAAATGGGGTGTTATATTTTCGGGAGGGGTCATTATGATCACAGTATTTAACAGAAAAGAGCTGCTTTGTACTTTTGATATGAAAAAACAGGCAGAGGTGCGCGATATCCTCTGGAAGTTTGATATTTCTTACGAAGTGCGTGTTTCTGACCGTGCGGATGTTTTTGTGGGCGGCAGAATGACAGGAGAATCCTCTCCGATCCCTGAACATCAGACAGAATATCTGATCTATGTAAAAAAAGAAGATTACGAAAGAGCAATGTTCCTGATGCATCGAAACATCGAGGAATAATGGAGGCATAAAATGGGAAAAAAGAAGACCGGAAGAAAGAAGTCCGGGATGAAGATACCCGATATGAAAATCAGCAATAAAACATTGACAGCCATCGTCTGCGTGCTGGCGGTGGTTTGTTTATTTGCCGGCGGGGTCTATATCGATACCTTCCATGGGGAAGGGATGTTCAAAAAACTGCTGGCAGGAAACACAGCGCCATCGGCGGAAGAAACCGATGGGACTGTGGAAACCATGGAAGTGGATATCAGCAGTAAAGCGGCCATGGCGGTTTTTGAGAAAGAATTCATGCTTTGCACCAAAGACGGCGTGAAATATTTTCTTGCCATGGGCGACCAGAAGTGGAGCGACACCTTCAATATGACTTCCCCTGCGATGGTGCAGGAGGGAGACTATGTGGCTGTCGGCGACATGGGCGGGAAAACCGTGCGCGTTTATAATCGCGAAGGGATGCTGTATGACCTGCAGGCGGAAGGTTCTCCGGTTCAGTTTGCGCTGAATGAGAACGGCTATCTTTCTCTGATCACAAAAAACGGTGAATCCTATCGGGTTCGCATTTATAACACAAAAGGTACATTGTTAAAAGAACGTGTGGAAGAAAGCAACGGGGTATACCCTCTTTGTTCCGATGTTTCCGATGACAGCAGGGCTTTTGCGGTCAGCTATCTGGACACAACGGATATTTCTCCCATTGGCCGTGTGGTGCTGTTTTATATCGATGCGGAAGAAAGCGAAGAACATACAGACAGTATGTTTGCTGGTGTGGAAAAAACAGAGGAGATTATTCCTGTCATCAGCTATCGCGCGGATGGCACGCTGGCTGTGATTACAGATCAGAATATCTATGGCATCAGCAGCAGTGGAGATGAAAAATGGAGTTATCCTCTGGAAAACACCATCGATCAGGCGGCGCTGGGCAATAAGAAATACATCGTACTGGCTTTTGGTGACAGTGTGGCACATAAGGATGGCCGAGAAAAAGGTACGGTTTGCTGGCTGGATACCGATGGGAAGGAAAAAGCTTCCTATGAAACAGGTGACAGCGTAACTTATCTGCAGTCCGGGGAAAAAGGTGTTGTGGTCGGCAATGACCGCAAATATACCGGAGTGAGCCATGGCGGCAATGAAAACTGGACTTATGTGGCGACAGGGGATCTGACAGACCTGCTTCCGATGGAAAAACTGAATGTCATTATGACGGTTGGCAAGGAACAGGTTTCTATTCTTGATATGTCTAAAGGAAAGAATATGAAATCTGACGCAGGAAAAACAGGCGGACAGCCTGCGGAGCAGGAAATGGAAGGAGACAAACCGAAGCCTGATGAGGGCAAGCAGGAGGATGCTGATTCTAACGCAGCAAAGCAAACGGCGGCTGATGCGAATAAAGATAAAGGCGAACAGCCGACGGAAAGTTCCGAAGCGGAGGGGAATGCAGAAGGAACATCTGCTGAAAATGAAGGATAAACAAAATGGGGCGGCAATGGAAAGTGGCCGCCCTTCTTATATTATTATAGAAGAAAAGGCGGGGAAGAGATGCATTTGATTTTGGATGTGGCAGTGCTGGCAGTGATTTTGGGGTGTGCTGCGGCGGCGTGGCGGAAAGGGTTTCTGCGGGCGGCCTTTGGATTTTTACCTATGCTGGCGGCTCTGGTGGGAACCCGTGCGGCGAGCCCGTATGTGGGGAAGTTTTTGAGAGGAACGGTTCTGTTTGATTCTCTGTCCGGTTCTATTCGAGATTCTATGGGGCTGGATGTAGCAATCAAAGAAGGGACGATGCAGACCCAGACGGAGATCATTGAAGCGATGCCTTTGCCGGATTTTCTGAAGGAGGCGCTGTTGGAAAATAATAATCCTGTGATCTATCAGCTTTTGGATGTGGAGAGTCTGAAAGAATACATTGCGGGATTTCTGGCGAATGTCTGCGTGAATATTCTGAGCGTTATTCTGGCGTTTCTTCTTATTTATATTGCAGTGACCATTGTGCTGAATGCGCTGCATCTGTTCAGCAAACTGCCTGTGCTGAGTTTCTTTAATCATTGCATGGGGTTTCTGGTTGGCGGCATGAAAGGTATGTTTTTTGTGTGGCTGGGGTTTGTGGTGCTGACATTCTTTCAGTGTCGGGCTGATCTGAGTGGACTATTTTCTGCTATGGAGAAAACTTATGTTGCCAATATTCTGTATGAAAATAATATCCTGCAGCAGCTGATCCTGACGATTTTTACGTAAAGAGCCTGAGAAATCAGGCTTTTTTCTGTTTTGAAAATTATTTTAAAAAAAACAAAAAAAATGTTGACATTGTATTGCCTGCGTGATAATATATCTAAGCGGTCGCGAAAAAGGCCGCTAAAAAATTGCACCTTGAAAACTGAATACAAGTAAAGCAAAAATAGAGTCAATCGAGAAATAAAAAGAAACTATTTTCAAAAGAAACGTAACGAAAGTTACAAACCGTTGTATCGCTACAACGAAACATTCCAGAGAAAAAGCTATTTTTCAAATAACGACAATAAATTATTGTCAGACTGGTCAAGCAAGAAAGAGCATAAGGTGAATGCCTTGGCACTAGGA
>NZ_JBGVHV010000083.1:0-2755 GCF_045122575.1 Anaerotignum sp.
AATCTGGTGCAGCCCTATGTCGTATCTCAGATCATCGACGACGATGGTTCTGTGGTGATGGAACAGGATACGGAAGTGGTCAGAAGAGTTATTTCTCAGAAAACCTCTGACTATGTTCGTACAGCACTGAAAGCGACAGTAGATCATGGTACCGCGAAAAAAATCGCTATTCCCGGCTACTCTATCGGCTGTAAAACCGGTACGGCCGAACAGGGGAAACGTGACAAGCGTAGCTGGACGCTGACTCACATGGCATATTTCCCTGCGGAAAATCCTCAGTATCTGGTATTTTCCGTGATCCATCTGCCTCAGGATTATGCGGATGGCGTGCAGACTACAGCGAATATGACAAAACAGCTGATGGAAAACATCATCAAATATAAAAATCTGGAACCTACAGAATCCACAGAGGAAACAGCAACTCTGGCAAAGGGCAAAACAGTGAAGATGCCTGATTATGTAGGTAGCAGTACCTATCATGTGACCATGGATCTGGAAGGCCGCGGTCTGAACTACAAAGTGGTGGGTACAGGTAATTCCATCACCAATCAGGTGCCGAAGGCCGGCACGGAAGTAGAGGTTGGCAGTGAAGTTATCCTGTATGTTGCCAAGTCTGAAGAAGACAGTGGTACGGTGAAGGTGCCCAATGTGATGGGCAAGAGTTACAGTGATGCTGTTTCGATCCTTTCCGAAGCAGGGTTTGAAGTGATCTTTGAGGGCGAGATCGGTAACAGCGTGGTAACAGCACAAGACCCGAAATATGGCGTTTCCGTGGAAAATGGCAGCGAGGTCACCATTACGCTGAAAAAGAAAGAGGCGGAATCGACCGAACTGACCAAACCAACGGAATCCACAGAATAACCAAGACATAGACACTCCGTCCTGTTCGTATACTTTTTGTATGACGAAAAGGCGGGGTGTTTTTTATGGAAAAACCGACCATCGGCGCAAAAAAACGGCTTCTGGTATTTTTGTTCTGTGCTATGTTTGGCTATCTGATTTTGATCGGACGGGTGGCTTTCATTGAATTTTTTCGGGCGGAAAAACTGCAGGAGATGGCCTATGAACAGCAGACCAGAGACAGGCTCATCACGCCAAAAAGAGGGTCTATTCTGGATCGGAATGGAGAAGGCATTGCTCTGACGGAAACGGTGAATGCCGTCAGTGTGATTCCCGTACAGGTGAAGGAAAAGGAGAAAACGGCGCAGTTCTTGGCAGAAAAGCTGGATCTGGAATATGCAGAGGTGCTGGAAAAAGTGCAGCAGAAGGTGGCACTGGTGCGGATCAAAACAAAGGTGGACACAGAACTGGCGGCGGAGATACGGGCGGCCAATTATCCGGGGGTGGAAGTGGACGAGGATGTCAGAAGGGTATATCCTTATTCGGAACTGGCGGCACAGGTCATTGGCTTTGTGGGGAAAGATAATCAGGGTATCATCGGGCTGGAAGCAAAATATGACGAACTGCTGGAAGGGGAGCGGGGGAAAATACTGACGCTGACGGATTCCAGAGGGAATGAGGTGGACAGCGAACAGGAGCGGATCCCCCCTGTAGACGGGAAAAATCTGGTGACTACCATTGATGTGGTCATGCAGCAATACGCAGAGCAAACCATTGCCAAAGCCGTGGAGACGAAGGGGGCAAAAAAAGGATTGATTATCATTCTAAATCCCCAGAATGGAGAAATTTATGCCATGGCAAACTACCCGACCTTTGACCTGAATGATCCCTTTACTATCAACGATGCCCAACTGGCGGCAATGTGGGATACCTTTTCGCAGGAGGAGCAGAATGACTATCTGAACAAAATGTGGCGGAATGCTGCCATCAATGATACATACGAACCGGGGAGCACTTTTAAGATCATCACATCCTCCGCCGGGCTGGAGGAAAAGGTCGTTTCTCCGGAAAGTACGTTTTACTGCCGCGGCTTTCATGTGGCAGGGGACAGACAGATCAAATGCTGGCGATATCCCCGTACCCATGGGGCGGAAAATTTCGTGCAGGGGGTACAGAATTCCTGCAACCCTGTATTTATGGAAATCGGGGAACGGCTGGGGGCAGAGACTTTTCTGGAATATATGCAGAAATTCGGATTTTCTCAGAAAACCGGTGTAGACCTGGCGGGGGAAGCAACAGGGATCATTCATAAGCTGGAAAACATCGGCCCGGTGGAACTGGCGACCATGAGTTTCGGCCAGTCTTTCCAGATCACGCCGCTGCAGCTGCTGCGGTCGGCTTCGGCAATCGTCAATGGCGGCCGTCTGATCACGCCTCATTTTGCAAAGGGCATTGCCGATGAAGAGGGGAATATGGTGGAAACTTTCCAATATGAGGCAGGAGAACAGATCATTTCTCTGGAAACATCGGAAACCATGAAAATTATTTTGGAAAGCGTAGTTTCCGAAGGGACGGGCAGCAAAGCCTATATCCCCGGCTATCGCATCGGCGGGAAAACGGCAACTTCAGAAAAGCTGCCCCGCAGAAGCGGAAAATACATTGCATCCTTTATGTCTTTTGCGCCGGCGGAAAACCCGCAGGTCATGGCACTGGTGCTGATCGATGAGCCCCAAGGGGTCTATTACGGCGGCACAGTGGCAGGCCCTGTGATGCAGGAATTGCTGCAGAACATTCTCCCTTATCTGGGAATCGAACCAAAATACAATGAGAAAGAAGCGGAAGAAGCAGCTGACTTGAAAACGACAGTTCCCGATCTAAAAGGCCTGACAATGAATGAGGCAAAAACAGCCCTCTT
>NZ_JBGVHV010000084.1:0-11171 GCF_045122575.1 Anaerotignum sp.
TTTAAAATGAAAATGACAACAAAAGAACTTTGTATCCATGGCTTGCTGAGTGCGCTGGTGGCGGTATGCACAATGGTATTCCAGATACCCGTTTCGGCAACGCAGGGATACATCCATTTGGGGGACAGCATGATCTTATTAGTAGGGGTATTCTTTGGTGCAAGATATGGCATGGTGGCAGGTGGCATCGGCTCTGCGCTGGCAGATATCCTGAGTGGTTACGCCCACTGGGCACCCTTTACCCTGATCATCAAAGGTTTGATGGGCTGGCTCATCGGTAAGATCGCCGGCGGCGCGTGTGACAGAGAAAAATTCTTTACAGCCCGCAATATGACAGCATCCGTTGTTGGTATCATTTGGATGGTGGTTGGCTATTTTATCGGCGGCGGTATCCTGAAAAGCAGCTTCCTCGTAGCAGCGACATCCATTCCTGAAAATATTGTGCAGGGCGTGGCAGGCATGGTGATCTTCTTTGTCGTTGGCACAGCTTTCCATAAAGCGAATATCTACAAGATCGTATCTCAATAACAAATGGGCTGAAAAGTCGGAAAAATACTTTTTGAAGCGTACTTAAAAAACGAAAACCGAAAGAAATCCTTGTGATCGAGGGTTCTTTCGGTTTTCGTTTTTGGCGGTATGATGGCGGAGGGGCTTTTTCGATACATTTCACGTTGACCATGGGATATCCTATATGATACGATGAATCGATGAAAAAGAATAAAGGAGGTCGCTGAGATGGAGTGGATCTTGGAAAAGGACGGGCAGCTGCTGCGGTGGCTGATGGAACGGTTTTCCCATCCTGTTCTGGATGAAATGATGAGATTTGTTTCTTCCCTTGGAAACAAGGGGATGATCTGGATCGCCATTGGCATACTGTTACTGCTGTTTGGCGTGAAAAATAAAAAACGGAGAAACGGCGGTTTGCTGGTGCTGCTTTCTCTGGCGGTGAATTTTCTGGCATGCAATGTCATTCTGAAGCCGCTGGTGGATCGGACACGGCCCTATTATGTGCTGGACTATACCCCGCTGATCCCGCCGGTGGGGGATCCTTCCTTCCCTTCGGGGCATACCTCCGCTTCTTTTGCGGCAGCAACGGCCATTTATGCCATCAACAAAAAATGGGGGATTGCGGCATATATCTTTGCGGCGGTCATGGGATTTTCCCGTTTGTATCTGGGGGTGCATTTTCCGACAGATGTGGTCTGCGGGGCGATCCTTGGAACGGTAATGGCAAAAATCGTGATCAAAGTATATTTGACAAAATCAGTGAAAGAAATCTGATTTATAAAAATATGACTATTATTTTTTTAAATAAGTTAAAATTCGATAAAAAAGGAGTAAATGCGTTGCAAAAATCAGAAGGATGTATTAGAATAAGAGCATAAGTTTGTTAAAAAATTGTCCTTTCTGGACAAACATGTATCCATAAGGAGGTTTACTCAATGGCAATCCCTGTTATTTACCAGTTGATCACCATGATGATCCTGATGGTCGTCGGGGTCATCTTACATAAAAAGAATATTCTGTCTATTGCCAATGCGAAGGGGCTTTCCATCATTCTGACGAATGTAGCTGTGCCCTGTAACATGGTCGTTCTGTTGCAGAGGGATTTTTCTCCTGAAATTTTCAGGGGATTCCTGATCACCTGTCTGGCGACTTATGGCATGTGCTGCGTGGGCGCGCTGATGTTCTTTATCGTGGGCAAATTCATAAAGATGAAGCCTGCGGAGCTGGGGCTGTTCAGCGGCGGCGGCGTTTACAGCAACGTGATCTTTATGGGGCAGCCTCTGATCCTTGCCATGTATGGTGCGGAAGGGCTGATCTTCTGTGTAGCAGTTATGTTTACCTGTAACGTGTTCCTGTTCACAGTATGTTCTGTACTGTTTGCCATGGGCAGTGATCAGAAAAAGAACCTCAAGACGATGGCGAAAGAGATCTGTACCAGCCTGATCTGCATTTCTGCAGTGGTTGGTGTGTTCTGTTTTGTAAATGAGATCCATCTGCCTCAGTCCGTTTATGATGTGCTGCAGTATTCCGCAAATACAACGGTTTGTCTGTCTATGATCTATATCGGTTCTCTGCTGGCGGCGGCAAATGTAAAGGAAATCTTCAAAGATAAAGTGGTATATATCTTCAGTTTCTTCACATTGATCATTATGCCTATTATCACAAAAGCCATCTGCCATACCTTCATGAGCGGCATGGCGCTGAGTGTGCTGGTGGTACTGATGGCGACACCTGCGGCGGCGGCACTGCCTTCCTTTGCGGATCAGTACGGTGCTGATGAAAAGAGAGCGTCTCAGTATGCCTTTGTGTCTACGATCTTCTCCGTAGTTACCTTACCGTTGGTAGCACAGTTCCTGTGCTGATGGAATCAGAAGAAAAGGCCCCTTCCTTTCTGAAAAAGGAGGGGCTTTTCTATGGATTGTGTGCAATCTATGAAAAAATTGGTCAAAAATAACAAAATTCATTGGGAATTTTGGTATATCTGCGTAGGTCAAGGGACTTGATTTTTATGTATACAATCGTTTATACTTATGAGTGGGACAGAATATGACTTGGTCCACAGGGAGTAGTTGAAAAGATACACGCCGCACCGTTGTGCAGAAAAAGAACAGGGCTTTACGCACGGTAGGTTGATGGCAGTGTATTTGTTTTTTTCGGGACGCCCCCTAGAGGGCATTCGTGAAAAAGGCAGATGCTGTTCTGTGGAGGAAGGAACCTTCGACGAGGAAGGTTTGCATATTCCACGTTATTATCATTATCCACTATTTATTTAAGAAACAGGGGGATTATTATTATGACAAGCTTAGTTTATCTGGCTCCCATTCTGGGTGCCGTAGCTCTGCTGTTCGCTTTCGTTCTGGCTGGTAAAGTAAACGCTATGGACGAAGGTACAGACAGAATGAAAGAAATCGCTGGCAGCATCAGAGAAGGTGCAAATGCTTTCCTGAGCGCAGAATACAAAATTCTGGTAATTTTCGCAGCGGTTCTGTTCGTAGCGATCGGTTTCGGTGTAAACTGGCCTACAGCAATCTGCTTCGTGTTTGGTGCGATCTTCTCCACACTGGCAGGTTTCTTCGGTATGAAAGTAGCAACAAATGCAAACGTTAGAACTGCAAACGCAGCTAGAACAAGCGGTATGAACAAAGCCCTGTCTATCGCATTCTCCGGCGGTGCAGTTATGGGTATGTGCGTAGTTGGTCTGGGTCTCTTGGGCGTAGGCGCAATCTATGCATTCACAGGCAATGCTGACATCCTGTTCGGTTTCTCTCTGGGTGCTTCCTCCATCGCGCTGTTTGGTCGTGTTGGCGGCGGTATCTACACAAAAGCAGCCGACGTTGGTGCTGACCTGGTAGGTAAAGTAGAAGCTGGTATTCCTGAAGATGACCCTCGTAACCCCGCAGTTATCGCTGACAACGTAGGCGATAACGTAGGTGACGTAGCTGGTATGGGTGCTGACCTGTTCGAATCCTATGTTGGTTCCATCATCTCCGCAATCACACTGGGTCTGATCTACTTCTCCGCAGAAGGTGCTCTGTTCCCTCTGCTGCTGTCCGGCGCAGGTATCATCTCTGCGATCATCGGTACATTCTTTGTTAAAGGTGATGAAAAATCCAACCCTCATAAAGCTCTGAAAACAGGTTCTTACACAGCAGCTGTACTGGTAGCGATCTGCTCCGTAGCTCTGTCCATGAAACTGTTCGGCGACTTCAAAGCAGCGATCGCAGTTATCGCTGGTCTGGTAGTTGGTCAGGTGATCGGTGTTATGACAGAAGTTTACACATCCGGTGACTACAAACACGTTAAGAAAATCGCAGACCAGTCCGAAACTGGCCCTGCTACAACAATCATCTCCGGTCTGGCAGTTGGTATGGAATCCACATGCATCACAATCCTGCTGATCGTAGTTGGTATCTACATCGCTTACACAGTATGCGGTCTGTACGGTATCGCTCTGTCTGCTGTAGGTATGCTGGCAACAGCTGGTATCACAGTAGCCGTTGACGCTTACGGTCCCGTAGCCGACAACGCTGGTGGTATCGCAGAAATGTCCGGTCTGGATCACTCCGTAAGAGAAATCACAGACAAACTGGACGCAGTTGGTAACACAACAGCTGCTATGGGTAAAGGTTTTGCGATCGGTTCCGCAGCTCTGACAGCTCTGGCTCTGTTCGTATCCTATGCTGAAGCAGTAAAACTGTCCGCAATCGACCTGCTGGATCCTAAAGTAATCATCGGTCTCTTGGTTGGCGGTATGCTGCCTTTCCTGTTCTCCGCATTCACAATGCAGTCTGTAGGTAAAGCAGCGTTCGAAATGATCGAAGAAGTAAGACGTCAGTTCCGTACAATCCCCGGTATCATGGAAGGTACAGGCAAACCTGACTACAAAAAATGCGTAGAAATCTCCACAACAGCAGCTCTCAAAGAAATGCTGGTACCCGGTATCATGGCAGTTGCAGCCCCTATCATCGTAGGTCTGCTGCTGGGCACATCCGCTCTGGGCGGTCTGCTGGCAGGCTCCCTGGCATCCGGTGTTATGATGGCGATCTTCATGTCCAACGCTGGTGGTGCATGGGATAACGCGAAGAAATATATCGAAGAAGGTAACCACGGCGGTAAAGGTTCCGATGCGCACGCAGCTGCAGTTATCGGTGACACAGTTGGTGACCCCTTCAAAGATACTTCCGGTCCTTCCATCAACATCCTGCTGAAACTGATGACAGTAGTATCTCTGGTATTCGCTCCTCTGTTCCTGGCAGTTGGCGGTATCCTGTAATCGATACAATAGCAAAAAAGAAAAGCGAACTCGAAAGAGTTCGCTTTTTTTGTGTGGAAAAATGTCTGAGAAGGCTATTCGAGGGGACGAGAGAGGAGAGAAATCGGAGGAGGATTTTCAGAATATTGAAGTTGTGGGGCAAAAAATGCCCCAATTATTGAAAAAAATACATCGCCTGCTCTTGTGTGGAAGAGGGGTTTAGGGTATTCTAGATAGCAGAGGGGATTTTTCTCCCCTGTTCTGCATAAGATAAAAAGTGGTTTCGGCGGGTGGAGAACGACCCCACGCCGCAGATTGTCAGCCCACTCATGAGAGTAATGGAGTGACTTTGGTAGAAATGACCAACTCGAATTCGTTTTTTTGGAATAATTTTTTGTAGATTTGGTGTGGTGGAAAATGTCCAGCCGTCGCAAATGTAAAAAATGACGGGAAAGAGACGAAAATGTTGTGTTTTTTTGCAAAAGTGGTATAATTTTTTACGCGGAATGTTTTTGCGGTTGATGGATTAAAATTTTAAAAGTGAACAACACAAAAACAAATTGCATCAAAAAAGATTACAGGAGGTAATGTAATATGAGCAAGAAATATGTTTATATGTTTAGCGAAGGTAATGCGTCCATGAAAAACCTGCTTGGTGGTAAGGGTGCAAACCTGGCTGAAATGACAAACCTGGGCCTGCCCGTTCCTCACGGCTTCACAATCTCCACAGAAGCTTGTACAGAATACAATGAAGGCGGCAAAAAACTGACAGACGAAATGATCGAACAGATCGACGTTGCTCTGGGCAAGCTGGAAGAACTGGCTGGCAAAAAACTGGGCGACCCCGAAAACCCCCTGCTGGTTTCCGTACGTTCCGGTGCAAGAGCATCCATGCCCGGTATGATGGATACTGTTCTGAACCTGGGTCTGAACGATGTTTCTGTTGAAGGTCTGGCTAAGAAAACAGACAACCCCAGATTTGCTTACGACTCCTACAGAAGATTTATCATGATGTTCGCAGACGTAGTAATCGGCGTATCCAAATCCAAATTCGAAAGAAGACTGGATGAATATAAAGAAGAAGTTGGCGCGAAATATGACACAGATCTGACTGCAGAAGACCTGAAAAAAGTAACAGCAATCTTCAAACAGATCTATTTGGATGACCAGGGCAAAGACTTCCCTCAGGATCCTAAAGAACAGCTGCTGGAAGCAGCGATGGCGGTATTCCGCAGCTGGGATAACCCTCGTGCATTCGTTTACAGAAGAATGAACGACATCCCTTACAGCTGGGGTACAGCAGTAAACGTACAGATGATGGTATTCGGTAACATGGGTGACACATCCGGTACCGGCGTAGCTTTCACAAGAAACGCTGCAACAGGCGAAAAAGCAATGCTGGGTGAATATCTGGTGAACGCACAGGGCGAAGACGTTGTAGCTGGTGTTCGTACACCTAACCCCATCGCAAAACTGGCAGAAGATATGCCTAACGTATATGACCAGTTCATGGAAATTGCAAACAAACTGGAAAATCACTATAAAGACATGCAGGATATGGAATTTACTATCGAAGAAGGTAAACTGTTCTTCCTGCAGACAAGAAATGGTAAGAGAACAGCTAACGCTGCACTGAGAATCGCTGTTGAAATGGTAGAAGAAGGCCTGATCACAACAGACGAAGCGCTGATGAGAGTAGAACCCAAACAGCTGGATCAGCTGCTGCACCCCGCATTCGACCAGGCTGCGCTGAAAGCTGCAAAATCTCTGGGCAAAGGCCTGCCTGCATCCCCCGGTGCTGCTGCAGGTAAAGTATACTTCACAGCAGAAGAAGCAAAAGCAGCTGCAGAAGCAGGCGACAGAGTAATTCTGGTTCGTCTGGAAACATCTCCTGAAGATATCGAAGGTATGGCTGCATCTCAGGGTATCCTGACAGTTCGCGGCGGTATGACATCTCACGCTGCAGTAGTTGCTCGTGGTATGGGCACATGCTGCGTATCCGGTTGTGAAGAAATCAAAATGAATGAAGACGCAAAAACATTCACGCTGGGCGGCAAAACATTTGCAGAAGGCGACTACATCTCCCTGGATGGTTCCACAGGTAACATCTACGGCGAAGATATTCCTACAGTAGAAGCAGAAATCACAGGCAACTTCGAAACATTCATGAAATGGGCAGATGCAAAGAGAAGCCTGAAAGTAAGAACAAACGCAGATACACCTCACGACGCACAGGTTGCGATCGACTTTGGTGCAGAAGGTATTGGTCTGACAAGAACAGAGCACATGTTCTTTGAAGCAGACAGAATCATGAAATTCAGAAAAATGATCATGTCTGATACAGTAGAAGAAAGAGAAGCAGCTCTGGAAGGCATCGAACCTTTCCAGAAAGAAGACTTCAAAGGCATCTACAAAGCAATGAAAGAAAGACCTGTTACAATCCGTCTGCTGGATCCTCCTCTGCATGAATTCATGCCTAACACAGAAGAAGAATTCGCACAGCTGGCAGAAATGACAGGCAAAACTGTAGAAGAACTGAAGATCAAAGCAAGAGGTCTGCATGAACTGAACCCTATGATGGGTCACCGTGGCTGCCGTCTGGCTGTAAGCTACCCTGAAATTGCAAAAATGCAGGCAAAAGCGATCATGGAAGCTGCTGTTGAAGTTTCTGAAGAAGAAGGTATCAACATCGTTCCCGAAATCATGATCCCTCTGATCGGCGAAATCAAAGAACTGAAATTCGTTAAAAATATCGTAGTAGAAACAGTAGAAAAAGTTTTCGAAGCAAAAGGCAGAAAGCTGGACTACCTGGTTGGTACAATGATCGAAATCCCCAGAGCGGCACTGACAGCAGATGAAATCGCTACAGAAGCGGAATTCTTCTCCTTCGGTACAAACGACCTGACACAGATGACATTCGGTCTGTCCCGCGACGACGCAGGTAAGATCCTGTCTGACTACATCGACAAAAACATCTACGAAGTTGACCCTACAGCAAGACTGGACAGAACAGGTGTTGGTCTGCTGATGAAATGGGCGGTTGAAAAAGCAAAACCCGTTCGTCCTGACATCCATCTGGGTATCTGTGGTGAACACGGCGGTGACCCTTACTCCGTTGAATTCTGCCACCTGATCGGTCTGGACTATGTATCCTGTTCTCCTTACCGCGTACCTATCGCAAGACTGGCTGCTGCACAGGCTCAGCTGCAGTTCCCTAGATAAGTCGCTGGTACTTAACAGGAATTTGAGTTAGTACATAAAGGCGTGTCTTTTGACACGCCTTTTCTTTTGGAGGCATATATGAAAAAGAAAGTGGCTTTTGTATGCGTACATAATTCCTGCCGCAGTCAGATGGCGGAAGCATTGGGCAAAGCTCTGGCAGGAGATGTATTGGAATGTTATTCTGCCGGAACGGAAACAAAACCGCAGATCAATCAGGATGCAGTGCGTCTGATGAAGGAAAAGCATGGCATTGATATGGAGAAGGAGCAGTATTCCAAATTGCTGGAGGAGATCCCGGTGGTGGACATTGTCATTACCATGGGATGCAATGTAAGTTGTCCTTTTTTGCCCTGCGAAATGAGGGAAGACTGGGGACTGGATGACCCCAGCGGCAAAACGGATGCAGACTTCCTGCTGGTGATGAATCAGATAGAAGAGAAGGTAAAAGAGCTGCGTCGGCGCATTCTGGGAATGGAATAATTGGAAAAAGATGGTACGAAAAGGGTCTTTTTGTAAAAAAGAGACTCTTTTTTTATTGGAAAATCGATGAAAACATTGAAAAAAGGGGAAGTGTCATGTACAATAGACAGCGGATTTATTTTGAAGAAACTTTAAGGAGGAAATTTTCATGTCTAAAGAAAAGAAAAAACTGCCTTTGGCGTTATGGATCTTTGTGGGTCTGGTTCTGGGCTGCATTGCCGGTGCAGCACTGATGAAAACGCCTGAAATTGCGGTAAACTACATTAAGCCCTTTGGTACACTGTTCCTGAATCTGGTGAAATTTATCGTAGTGCCTATCGTGCTGTTCTCCATCATGAGTGGTGTAATCTCCATGAAAGATATGAGAAAAGTCGGTAGCATCGGTATTAAAACGATCCTGTACTATATGTGTACAACAGCGGTAGCGGTTGTGATCGGTATGACTCTGGCGAATCTGTTCAAGGGCAACTTCAATCAGTTGGCTACAACAGGTCTGGAATATGAAGCAGCGGCAGCGCCCAGCTTCCTGCAGACGATTATCGATATTTTCCCCAGCAACGCAGTGGCACCTATGGTGAACGCAAATATGCTGCAGGTAATCGTGATCGCGCTGTTCTTTGGTTTTGGTACGATTGCGGTTGCTGAAAAAGGCAAACCTTTTGCTGATTTCGTAGAAAGTGCTAATGCTGTTTCCATGTTTATTATGGATGCCATCATTAAACTGAGCCCTATCGGTGTATTCTGTCTGATCACCCCCGTAGTGGCAGAAAATGGCCCTAAGGTTCTGGGCGACCTGGCAATGGTTCTGGGCGTAGCATATATTGCATATATCCTGCACATGGTTCTGGTATATTCTGCAACTGTAAAAGCGCTGAGCGGTATGAGCCCTGTGAAATTCTTCAAGGGTATGCTGCCTGCCATCATGTTCGCTTTTTCCAGTGCATCTTCCGTGGGTACTCTGCCTCTGAATCTGGAATGTGTACAGAAACTGGGCGCGAAAAAAGATGTTGCCAGTTTTGTACTGCCTCTGGGTGCGACTATCAACATGGATGGTACAGCGATCTATCAGGGCGTTTGCGCGATTTTTATCGCAACATGTTATGGTATTGACCTGACACTGGGCCAGCAGATCACGATCGTTCTGACTGCAACACTGGCTTCTGTTGGTACAGCAGGTGTACCCGGTGCAGGTATGATCATGCTGGCGATGGTTCTGCAGAGTGTTGGTCTACCTGTAGAAGGTATTGCTCTGGTAGCGGGTATTGACCGTATTTTCGATATGGGCCGTACAACAGTCAATATCACAGGTGACGCGGCTTGTACGCTGTGCGTTTCCAAAATGGAAGAAAAGAGACAGGCTGCCATCGAAGCAAGAATGAAAGCGTTGTAAGGATATTCTTTTATATAAAAGAAAAAAACCAACTGGAATACAGTTGGTTTTTTTTATTCGCATTCATTCGGTTTAGTGATGATATGGAGATCCAATTCGCCTTCTTCGCCGGGGAAGTGGAGGGTCTGGTCTTCTTCGTTGGGGATATATTGCAGGATATCCTGAACGGTGCAGTTCAAAATGCGGCAAAGATCATTCAGCGTTTTCGTGGAGATGTCTTTATTGTGTTTTAACCGATGGAGTGTACTGTGAGAAAGGTGGTATTTGGTTGTAAGGGTGTACCAGTTTTCTGAAGACTGCTCCAATGTTTTCCAGAAGGGGCTGTAATCGATCATAAAATCCCTCGTTTCTAAAGGATATGGACAATATCTTTTCTTACCAAAAGTATAAAATCTATTCAGAAACTTAAATATCTTCGATAAAACGAATATAATGGGGTGGGAAGAGGTGATAAGATGAAGAAAATGATCGCGATCGTTTGCGGATTGAGTCTGCTGATGGGGATAACGGTGGCGGAGGCCAAAAAAGGGGATGGTTTTTGGGGAGGTATTCTGCAGAGCAGGGGGATACAGCAGAATATAGAAGAAAAGGAAATGTGGCGTAAGGAGTTGGGAGAAGAGAGAAGCCTTCTATTATATATAGATGAGAAAGGGAATCTGGATATGTGCTTTACAGATGGGCCGTGGATCTACCTGACGGAAGAATTGATGGGCTGCGTGAAGGTGGCAGGGAGGCTGCTTTGGGAAAGAGAAGAGGCGATGTCAAAATAAAGTGAAAAAAGTTGAAAAAAGTGTTGACATTCGTCGTAAAGCGTGTATAATAATTAAATGTGCCTGACGAAAAGGCGCGAAAAACAAAATATCGGCAAGATTTACAGCGAATGTTTTAAAAGAAAAACGTTGACAAGCGGAATCTGATCTGATATAATAACTTTCGCTGGTGAGAAAAAGCCAGACAAGCTCAAAAAAAGAATTTGAAAAAATTCAAAAAAGTGCTTGACAACAAAATGAAGATTTGATAAAATGATCTTCGACCGCTGCAAAAGCGGATTGATCCTTGAAAACTGAACAATGGATATGAATAACACACAACCCATAGTCAATTCAAGCAAACGGAAACGAATGCTAAATGACTTTTACCGGTTTAGCAAAACCGGAACACAATTAGCCAGAAAATAAAATCTGGCCACGATTTAAACTTTAATATAAGAGTTTGATCCTGGCTCAGGATGAACGCTGGCGGCGTGCTTAACACATGCAAGTCGAACGAAGAAGAGTTGAATGAGAGCTTCGGCAGGATTTCTTCTCATCTTAGTGGCGG
>NZ_JBGVHV010000085.1:0-2227 GCF_045122575.1 Anaerotignum sp.
AAGCCTCCGCTGCATCAGGAGCCAGCTTGGCGTCCTCCCAGAGGATGCTGGCACAGCCTTCGGGGGAGATGACGGAAAACACTGCATTTTCCAGCATATACAGCTTATTTGCCACGGAAAGCCCTAAGGCGCCGCCGCTGCCGCCTTCCCCGATGACAATGGTGATCACGGGCGTTTCCAGTGCCATCATCTGCATCAGATTATCGGCAATGGCCTGTCCCTGTCCCCGTTCCTCTGCTTCTTCCCCGCAGAAAGCACCGGAGGTATCCACCAGACAGATGATGGGGCGATGAAATTTTTCCGCCTGCTTCATCAGACGCAAGGCCTTGCGGTAGCCTTCCGGCATGGGGCAGCCGAAATTACAGCGGATGCGTTCCTCCAGATCTCTGCCGCGCTCAATGCCAATAAAGGTCACGGGCATTTCCCCCAGCAGGCCGATGCCGCCGATGATGGCTGCGTCGTCCGCATATTTTCTGTCCCCGTGGAGTTCTGTCCGTTCTGTGAACAGCCTTTCGATATAGGCACGGGAAGTGGGTCTGAGCTGATTTCTTGCTGTCTGCAGTTTTTCGTATGCCTTCATCAGAACCCCTCCCTTCTGTGCTGTTTCAGCAGTCGTTCCAGTGTATCTCTCATTTCATTTCTGGGTACAATGGCATCTACAAAGCCATGCTCCAGCAAAAATTCCGCCTTCTGAAAATCCTCAGGCAGTTTCTTTTTCGTGGTCTGTTCGATGACCCTTCTGCCTGCAAAACCGATGGTAGCGTTGGGTTCGGAAAGGATGATATCCCCCAGCATGGCAAAGCTGGCCGTAACACCGCCCGTAGTGGGGTCTGTCAGAACGGTGATATACAACCCGCCTTTCTGGCTGTGATGATTGACCGCACCACTGGTTTTTGCCATCTGCATCAGGGAAAGGATGCCTTCCTGCATCCTTGCGCCGCCGCTGGCCGTAAAGCCCACCACGGGCAGGTTCCGTTCCGCCGCATATTCAAACAGGCTGGCGATTTTTTCCCCTACCACAGAACCCATACTGCCCATCATAAAACCAGGCTCCATGACAAAAATAGCACAGGGCTGGCGGCGGATGGCTGCTGTGCCGCAAAGAACGGCATCTGCTTCACCGCTGACCGCTCTGCCCCTGTCCATTTTTTCGGAATAACCGGGAAAGTTTAAAGGGTCAGCCGTCTCGATATTGGTAAACAGTTCCTGAAAACTGCCTTTATCGAAAAGTGCCTTCACGCGGATCCTTGCCCCGATGCGGTAATGATGACCGCAATGGGGACAGACCATTTTATTTTTGGCAACTGCCCGTTTGGTATCATAGGATTTGCAGACGGGACAGCGCATTTTTTCTTCTGTCACAGGCGTAATGCCGCCTTTTTCCAATGTATTTTTAGACTTTCGGAAATAACCTAAGACATTGCTCAATCACATCAGTTCCTTTCCAAAATAGAATTTAAGATCAGGGTGTCGTATTCCCCTTCGTGGAAGGCTTTGCTGCGCACCAGCTTCAGCTGTTCCTCCACATTGGTTTCCACGCCGACGATGACCATTTCACAAAGAGACGCCTCCATTTTGCGGATGGCCTCCTCTCTGGTGGGGGCGTGTACGATCAGCTTGCCCAGCATGGAGTCATAATAAGGGACGATCTCCAGCCCCTGCATCAGTGCCGTATCGAAATGGACTCTGCCGCCGCCGGGAATATGCAGAAATTCCACCTTCCCCGTGGAGCGGGCATTGATGCGACATTCCATGGCATGGCCTTTCAGCTGGATATCCTCCTGTTTCATTTCCAGAGGAACTTCGCAGGCAATGCGGATCTGCCATTTTACGATATCGATATTGCTGATTTCTTCCGTAATGGGATGTTCCACCTGCAGGCGGGTATTCATTTCGATGAAATAAAACTGCCCGTCGGGAGCCAGCAGAAATTCCACCGTGCCCGCATTGGTATAGTTTGCTGCCTTTGCCGCTTTGACCGCCGCATCCATCATGTTCTGTCTGATTTCTTCTGTCATCACAGGGCTGGGGGTCTCCTCCAACACCTTCTGCTTATTCAGCTGCAGGGAGCAGTCACGTTCGCCCAGACAGAGGATATTTCCGTAATGGTCGGCAAGGATCTGCATTTCCACATGGCGCACAGAGGTCAGATATTTTTCCAGAAACACATCCCCATTGCCAAAGGCACTTTCCGCCTCACGGGATGCCGTCAGGAAGGCTTCTTCCA
>NZ_JBGVHV010000086.1:0-3231 GCF_045122575.1 Anaerotignum sp.
TAAGCCAGAGGGTTTGTGGAGGCGCGCATTTCACCCAGATATGCGTAAGTGCGGATATGTAACTGACGGATCAGTTCCAGATAATAATCCAGCACTTCAAAGAAAGGCTTGCTTTCCTGTCTTGCCTTGGCATAGATCATGGGCAGATGCAGGCTGACTGCACCGATGTTGAAACGGCCTACGAATACGGGCTTGTCATTTTCGTCGGCGGGTTCCATGCCGCCTTTTTCATACCAGGGGGAAAGGAAGGCACGGCAGCCCATGGGGCTGATGATCGCGCCATATTTTTTATACATTTCCGCTACATAGCCTTCCCCTGTCAGGGAGAGCCAGTCGGGGTACATGCTCTTGGAGGAGCAGAGGATGCCTGCTTCGAATACATCTTCCAGTTCCTTGCCGGGACCATGGAGGTTTTCATCGTACAGGAAAACCAGTTTGGGGAAAAGAACGGGTTTTTTGCAGGTCTTCTTGCCCTGACCCTTACGGCGTACGTTCAGCATGGAAATAGATGCCATCTTGGCAAATTTCCCTGTGCCTGTGCCGAAGGTCATAGTAATGAAGGGATAGTCGCCGCGGCTGGAAGCAACGGTGTTGAATTTATATTCCCAGCCCTGGAAGCCCTGATCGAAATCCTTCTGGATATCTTTCATGGTTTCTCTGTCGGCTACGCGGGCAGTCAGACCCAGATCGATATATCTGCGGTAATATTTTTCATAACTCTTTTCTGCGTAGGGTTCCAGCAGCAGGTCTACAGAAGGCACCGTAAAGCCGCCGTACTGCTGGCTGGCTGCGGAAAGGACAATATCGCCGATGACGTCGAAAGCAACTTCCAGTGTTTTTGGTTCGTTGTACCACAGGTTGCCCATTTCAAAGCCCCCTGTCAGCACGGTCTTTACATCGAACAGACAACAGTTCATGGTGTCCCTTCTGGCGGACATATCGTGGATATAGATATACCCGTCACGGCAGGCCTGCAGTTCTTCTGTTGTCATGAAAAATTTCTGATACAGTTCCTTATTCAGCTGATTATAGATGAGGGAACGTTTGGTGGAAACAAGGGCACTATCGGAATTGGAGTTTTCCTTGTCCCCGATGTACATGATGGACTGGCTTTTCTTGTATACCTCGTCCAGCATTTTTACGAAGTCCTGTTTATAGTTGCGGTAGTCGCGATAGCTTTTCGCAACTTCGGGTTTTACCTTTTCCAGTGCGCTTTCCACGATGTTGTGCATCTGGGCGATGGGGATGCCCTCCTGCCCCAAGGCGCGGGCGCTGCTTTCCACGTATTCGCAGAGGAAATCCAGTTCCTCGTCGGTAAATTTTACCATGGCACGGTAGGCAGATTTGTTGACCGCAACGACCACCTTCTGTACATTCCATGCTTCATGGGTATTGTCTTTTTTGATTACATACATATATGTTCCTCCTTTACAGGCAGAGTCTTCAAGATGTTGTTTCTCTTACCTATAAATGTACCGTAAAAACGGCAAAAATTCTGTTGCATATGCAACACGAAGGTGCTCTTACAGTCTGGCCTGCTTCACAGCATGATGCCAGCCGTTCACCTTTTCTTCTGCTTTTTCCTGAGAAAGTTCAGGGTTAAAGGCGGCGGAAACCTGCCAGTTTCTTCTGATTTCTGTTAAATCATCCCAATAACCTACGGCCAGACCTGCCAGATAGGCTGCCCCCAGGGCTGTTGTTTCCAGTGTGGAAGGGCGCAGAACGGGAACGCCTGTGATATCAGACTGGAACTGCAGCAGGAAAGAATTGGCAGCGGCACCGCCGTCTACCCTCAGTTCTGCCAGAGGGATGCCTGCATCCTGTTCCATGGCGTGAAGCACATCATAGGTCTGATATGCCATAGATTCTACCGTTGCACGGACGATATGGCTGCGGTTTGCACCGCGGGTCAGGCCGGTCAGGGCACCCCTTGCGTAAGGGTCCCAGTAGGGGGCGCCGAGACCAACGAAAGCGGGTACCAGATATACACCGCAGGTATCATCCACTTCCTTGCAGAGATCTTCTGTTTCCGCTGCGGAGGAGATCAGTTTCAGTTCATCACGGAGCCACTGGATGGCTGCGCCTGCTACGAAGATAGAACCTTCCAGTGCGTAAGTGATCTTGCCGTCCAGACCCCATGCAATCGTCGTTACCAGACCGTTTTTGGAGGAAACGGGGGTATCCCCTGTATTCATCAGCAGGAACCCGCCTGTGCCGTAAGTGTTTTTTGCTGTGCCGGGGGAGAAGCAGGCCTGTCCGAACAATGCCGCCTGCTGGTCGCCCGCTACACCTGCCACAGGGATAGCTGCGCCGAACAGGAGAGGCAGCGTGTTTCCAAACACGCCGCTGGAGGGGCGTACTTCCGGCAGGATGCTTTCGGGGATTTCCAGCAGATCAAGGATCTCCTTGTCCCATTCCAGGGTGTGGATATTGAAGAGCATCGTTCTGGATGCGTTGGAATAATCAGTAGCGTGTACCTGACCGCCTGTCAGGTTCCAAATGAGCCATGTGTCGATGGTACCGAAAAGCAGGTTACCGCTCTTTGCCAGTTCCTTTGCTTCGGGAACGTTCTGCAGGATCCAGCGGATCTTTGTGGCGGAGAAATAGGCGTCGATGAGGAGACCTGTTTTTGCGCGGATCTTATCTGTCCAGCCTGCTTCCTTCAAAGAGTCACAGTAGGGCGCAGTTCTTCTGCACTGCCATACGATGGCGTTGTGAACGGGTTTGCCGTTTCGCTTATCCCAGAGGATGGTGGTTTCTCGCTGGTTGGTGATGCCGATGGCGGCTACATCCTCTGCGGAAATGCCGGATTTTTCGATGGCTGCGCGGGCAACCTCCAGCTGTGTATCCCAGATTTCCATGGGGTCATGTTCTACCCAGCCGGGCTCGGGATAATATTGCTTGAATTCCTTCTGGGCAGAGCTCATCATTTCGCCGCTTTCGTTGAATAGGATAGCGCGGGAGCTGGTAGTGCCCTGATCTAAGGAAAGAATATATTTCATGGCAGGTTCCTCCTTTATTCTTTCTATCGATTTCTGTCGAAGATTCACTGCATTTAGTATATCAAAAAGCAATATCCCTCACAAGGGAACAGAGGAAGATACAAATAAAAAAGTCCCCGAAAAGGGGACTGAAAAATCATTTTTTCATGAAAGGATTTGTTCTGCGTTCTTCTTCCAGTGTGGTGGCAGGGCCATGGCCGGAATATACTTTGTAATCGCCGGGCAGGGC
>NZ_JBGVHV010000087.1:0-16179 GCF_045122575.1 Anaerotignum sp.
TTGTCCATCATTTTCAGCCAGTGCATCCCACCGACAATGACATTATTTTTCTTCTGATTCAGTTCGTATGCCTCTTCCAGACTGGAAACTTTTACATATTGACTGATCTTCAGCATAGCTGTGCCTCCTTCTCAATCATCAAAAATTTATTCTCTTTATGTGCACTACTCTATTAAACTTCTTCTTTTGGAAGCAGAATGTTCATCAGGATCGCAACAAAAGCCGCAGGAACAATGCCGCTGCCGCCAAAAATCAGCTGGATGGACTGAGGCATGCTTGTCAGGATCGCTGTATTCGCCCCCAGACCATAGCCCAGACCCAGCGCAACAGAAACGATAGAAATACTTCTTGCTGTCAGAGGATTTTTTGTGATCAGCTGAATACCGCTGACTACGATAGAGGAAAACATCATAACCGCTGCACCGCCCAGTACGGACTGAGGCATGATGGAGATCAGTGCACCTACTTTCGGGAACAGACCACAGGCGATCAGAAAGATCGCACCTACTGCCAGGGCAGAGCGGTTCACGATTTTTGTCATAGTAACCAAACCTACATTCTGAGAGAAGGATGTGTTGGGCAGTACACCGAATACCGCTGCCAGAGAGGACCCCAGACCGTCACAAACGATACCGCCGGACAGTTCTTTGTCTGTTGCTTCTCTGCCCAGACCACCTTCCATAACACCGGAAATATCACCTACGGTTTCAACAGCTGTTACGACAAACATGATACAGATAGGCAGGATCGCTCTGGCATCAAATACGATATCCACGGGCATAATCTGAGGAATTGCAAACCAGGAGGCTGCTGCTACTTTGTCCCAGTTCAGAACCCATGCTTTTGTATATTCTACACCATCCGCTGTGATGCCTGTAGGATCCAAAACCAGACCCATGATACCGGCTGCAATATAACCAACGATAATACCAAACAGGATAGACGCTGTGGAAGTGATACCTTTTGTACAGTGTTTCAGCACAACGATCACTACCAGAACCAGCAGACCCAGAAACAGGTTTTCCAGAGAGCCGTAGTCTTTTGCCGCTGTACCGCCGCCGAAGGAACCAACACCTACTGCGATCAGAGACAGACCGATAGACAGAACTACGGTACCAGTAACAACAGGAGGGAAGAATTTACGCAGAGGCTTCAGCATGAACCCCAGAACCGCTTCGAAGAAACCGCCGACGATGGAAGCGCCCATAACGGCACCATAGGCCAGAGGGCCGCCGCCCATTACCGCTGCAACGGAGTTGCATACACCGATAAAGCCGGAAGATGTACCCATGATGATGGGAACTTTACCGCCACAGGGACCGATCGCATACAACTGGATCAATGTTACGATCCCGGCAATCAGCATTGCATTCTGCAGCAGTGCGATCTGCAGTTCGGAACCTGCTGCAATGCCACAGGCACCACTGATGATCAGGACAGGTGTCAGGTTGCCGACAAACATTGCCAGAACATGCTGTAAACCCAGCGGCACCGCCTGTTTCAGGGGAATGCGTCCTTCAAATTCATAAGGACTGGAATAAGTGACTGCTTTGGACATAAAAAAGACCCTCCTAAATAATTTTTCCTTTTGTGTTTTTATATATTTCTTTTGAAAATCCCCTTTTTAAGGAAATCCTTCGAAATTTTACCCACTATTAATTATAATATAAAACCCCCTAAAAATCAATGAAGTCCCCCTCCGGGACATTTTGTTCCCAGCACGGAAATATAAGCCATCCGAATGCATACCACCCCCTGTCTGCATCATTTTTATCTCAAATATCAGAAAGAAAAAAGATATGGAATGTCTTCCATATCTTTTTATTTTAATCCTTTTTGTACTGTCTCATTTTACGAAAATAAGAGCTCATTTCATCCGCCAGACCGGACAGACGATTCAGCAGTTTGGAATAATCATTGAGCATTTCATCGTCTATATAATAAGGGTAAACGATATCATGGTCAATTTCACTCCAGCCTTCCTCAAACAGCGTTCTGCCCTGAATTTCTACATAATAGCCTTTATACTTCACGATGTAATGCAGGGAACGGTAAATGCCTCCTGTAATGATATCGATTTCTTCTTCATCATAAATTTTCGTATCCCCGCCTCTTTTATAAACCTTCGGTTTTTCTGAAATATAGCAGTGATCTGCATCCTCATCAAAATCCCGCAAACGATCCACCACATATTTTTCAGGATCATTTTCAAATTTTTCGGTAATATAACGATGGAAATAGATCCAGTCCTCACGATACAGGAAAAAGACGCGGATACCAATCAGATCTGTTACATACTTATAGTAGTTGGTATGATCCAGATGAGCGTATTTTTCCAGATTTTCTTTTCTTTTGCGAATGATCTTCTCCAGCAGATGTCCGGGTTCCTTGGTTCTGTAGCGATAAGAATGAATGCCGGCTTTCTCGATTTCATACAGATATTCATCGATAAAATCCTTCCCGATATCATGCATCAGTTTTTCAATTTTCTGATATTCTTCCGCAATCTTTTCCAGTTCTTCCCACGAGATCTCCGCAGCTTCAAAATCTTTTTCGTCTATGTTATATGCCGTTAAAAATGCATCTCTATCCATCCTGATCCACCAACTTCCTCTGTTTTAAAAGCAACTGCCCTGTTCTTTTATTATGCTTCCTCTTAGGGTCATTGTCAATTATCGTCTGTTTTCCTTTCTGTCATACACGGTTGCTGAAATTCAAACCCATTGTTTTCTCAAGCGCATCTCTTTCTACTAAAAACAGAAACCGTTCCAACGGAAACTTTCTCTGCCTGATTCAGCTGTCGGTCACTCATAGTTCCTTCTGCACTGCCCTTTAATCTTATCAGACGGGATTCATACCCCAGAAATTCATTATAACGAAAAGACTCCTTCGTTCCGTCTGTCATCAGGCAGTAAAAATGATGGGGATATAATTTCAGTACCACTCCGGTTCTCTTTTCCCGGGTAATATAGCTGCCGTCCTTCAGCATGGAACGCTCCCTGACAAGGATCTCGGATCCCTCCTGCAGCCCCTTTCGGCAGGAAAAGCCTTTCAGCCATTCGTTTTTCCATCTTCTTTTTTCTCTCATACGTTCTCCCCCTCTTCTTTATTACGGATAAACCGTAATACTTCTGTAAAAAAATAAGCTCTTGCTATTTCACCTCAATAATACTACGGTTATACCGTAATTGTCAACGGTTTTTCCGTATTTTTTCATATTGTATTGTGTTTTTACGGTTTTTCCGTATAATTAAAGTAAGGAGGTGATTCCATGATTGATCGAAGCAGTAAACAGATTCTGGCAAAAAATATCCGTCATTACATGGAACAGAACAATAAAACAAGAAACGAAATGTGTGAAGCCCTCGGCGTAAAATATACAACCTTTACCGACTGGGTCAACGCAAAAACATATCCCCGCATTGACCGCATCGAACAGCTGGCCGCCTATTTTGGCATCGAAAAATCCGCCCTGCTGGAAGAACGCCTGCCTGCAGGTGCCATTCCCTATCAGAAACGTCCGACACAGCCCATTCCCATCGTCGGCGTGGTCAGCTGCGGCGTCCCACTTCTGGCCGAAGATAATATCGAAGGGTACTACGAAACCTCTCTGAAGGATATCACTACCGGCGAAACGTATTTCTGGCTCCGCGCAAAAGGCGACAGTATGATCAATGTAGGCATCCACGAAGGCGACCTGCTTCTCATCCGCCAGCAGAATGACGTGGACAGCGGTGATATTGCTGTCGTTTCCATCAATGGAGACGATGCTACCTTAAAGCGTATCATCAAAAAAGAACATGCCATCATTCTGCAGCCGGAAAATCCCGCTTACGAAACAAAGATCTTCGTCGGAGAAGAAATCGCTTCGGTACACATCAGAGGGAGACTGATGAAACTGGAAAAACGATTTTGATAAAAGGGAGGAATCATTTATGAAGAAAAAAATATTATGTACATTCCTTGCATCCCTATTGGCTTTCGGATGCCCTGTTTCCGCTTTTGCAGCAGAAATCACAGCCACTGCGATCCCCAATTCCAGAAATCTGGAGGGCTGGGGTGATTTCAGCGATGGCATGTGTCTGGTCATGCAGGACCGCAGCAAATTAGGGTATATCAATACTGCCGGAAAAGTGGTGATCCCTCCAACATATACCTATGCCAGAGATTTCTCCGAAGGCAAAGCCATGGTTGTCATTGACAATAAGGTCTGTTACATCGATAAAACAGGAACCGTCGTGATCTCCACAGGATTAAACTATGATTATGATGCATACGGCTGGGCAAATAAAGGCGAAACCGAATTCAAAAATGGCCTTGCATGCATTTATGGTCCCGGTGGTTGGGGTTCCATCAATGCGTCCGGGAAAGTTGTGATTCCCTTTCAGTTTGATGAACCCTATTTTTTCAATGAAAAAGGAATGGCTCAGGTCTTCCTGAACGGAGATATGAATTACATCAATACCAAAGGAAAACTGATTTTTCCCACAGGCTACAGCGCTATCGGCGAAAATAAGGACGGCACATGGATTGGGATCAGACATGATCAGATAACCCACGCAGGCTTTTTGCATAGCGAATATAGCAGTTATGATGTGCTGGATGCAAAAGGAAACATTATCAAAACCAATGTCAAAACTTCCGCTGGCAAAAACTATGATATGATCGCCCTTGCTCAGGCCACACTGGATGATTATGGTCTCTCCAAAGATCGTTATCTCAGTATTTCCCTCCCCGTTGACGGCATTGCCACAGCAAGTTTGCTTTATGATGTAGCCGTTGCAAATTACGGCGGTGTCCGCAATGTTTATATCGACACAAAAACCGGCCGTGAAATCGCCGGTCCTTTCAATCAGGCCAACGATTTCCGTGAAGGATATGCGCTGGTTTCCAAAGATGTAACAGATGGACTTGTTACATATTCCTATTATGGACTGATCAACAAAAAAGGCCAGCCCGCACTCCCTTTGGAATATGATCCGGCAATCAATTCCAAAGGTCTTTCCGAAGGTCATATGCTGGCAAAGAAAAACGGCACCCTTTATCTCATTAAAAACACAAGTCATAAAGGCGGTTTTACAGATGTATCTTCTGCCGATTATTTCTATAAACCCGTAAAATGGGCAGTAGAAAAAGGCATCACCAGCGGTGTATCCGACACTTCCTTTGCACCCAACCAGACCTGTACCAGAGGACAGATCATTTCCTTCCTCTGGCGCGCGGCAGGCTCTCCTCAGCCTTCCATCAGCAACCCTTACTCTGATGTAAAAAGCAACGATTACTTTTATAAAGCGGCTCTGTGGGCTTGCGAACAGGGCATGGCGGAAGACACCTCCTTCGCCCCCAACGCCCCCTGCACCCGTGCCATGGCAGTAGAATTCATGTGGAGATATGACAGCAGTCCTTCCTATGCTGCCGAACTCCCCTTCTATGATGTAAACGCTGACGCAGATTATACCGAAGCCATTGCATGGGCATTGGATGCAGGCGTGACTGCAGGTACCTCTGAAACGACATTCTCCCCTGACAGCACCTGCACCAGAGGACAGATCGCAACCTTCCTTTATAGAGGGTTTTCCAAATAAACAAATAAAACCCCGTCTTCCGACGGGGTTATTTTTGTTTCCGATTACATTTTTCTCGCTTACGACCGTCCTTTCGGACAAAACTGTATTCCCTGCGGTCGTAGTCGCAGTAAGCACTGCTTACTTCTTATTCTGCATGATTTCGATTACTTTCATATCTACATCTGCCAGTGCTTCATGGCTCAGTTTTGCCAGGTTTTTCGCTGTATCTTCTGCTTTTGTGCTGTTGATACCATCGGAAACACCGATCATGCTGCCATCCATAGCGTACATTGCTGCATAAACTGCTTCGCCTGCACATGCTGCAACTTTTACTGCACAGCCGCCTTTTGCGCCGTCACAGAAAATACCTGCTACGGAACCCATCATGTTCTGGATCGCACCGCTGATCTGTTCAAATGTGCCGCCCATCATGTATGTCATACCTGCTGCAGAACCTGTACCTGCTACCATCGCACCACAAACAGGGCTCAGACGACCAACATGTTTTTTCATGTACATGATCATCAGCATTGCCATAAATTCTGCTCTCAGCAGTTTTTCTTCGGGAATGTTCATTTTTTCTGCAAAAACAGCCATGGGCAGTGTTGTGGAAATACCCTGGTTGCCGCTGCCGCAGAATGTCATAACGGAACCGTTACCGCCATACATACGGAAGTCTGCTGCTGCAGAAGGGATCATTCTGACTGCTGTCACAACATCCGCTGCCATCCAGCCTTTATCCACGATATTCTGGATTGTAGGGCCTACGCCAAAAGCGTATTTCTTTTCCATACCGATTTTTGCGATTTCCATATTCATATCGATCGCTTCTTTAATGAACTGTAGTTCTTTTACATCTACTTCATTTGCCCAGTTGTAGAATTCTTCGAAAGTATGTGCTGTTACATCAAAACCGCCTTTTGTTTCTACGGAAGTAACAGATTCTGTTGTACGTTTATCCAGGATCACTTTGCCATCTTTTTCATAGAATACCATATTGTCATGGGCATCCTGTGTGATGGTATGTGCTTTTTCATTTGCGTTTGTTGCTACACATTCAATGTAGAAGCCGCTGCTTTTCAGCACTTCCACTTTTACCATGCCTGCAGCCACCAATTCTTTTGCTTTTGCCACATGTTCTGGTTTGATGTCTGCACAGATTTCCATTGTGTTGCCGGGTTTTGTCAGCAGTGCGCCCAGTACACATGCCAGTTCGATGCCGTATGTACCTGTGTTGGGAATCTGAACGCTATATGCGTTTTTGAAAATGTTGGAACTGATGACCATATCCAGTTTTTCAGCGGGTGCAGACAGTTCTTCACATGTTCTGGAAACTGCCAGAGCGATAGCAACGGGTTCTGTACAGCCCATGCTAGGTTTCATTTCTGCTTTGATTGCGTTTAATACTACATTCATATCCATACTTTTTTCCTCCTGATATCCTCTACTCGTTTACACGAAAATTTTATCTGATATTATATAGAGCAAAAAGCGTGCCAACACGACATCTTCCCTCTGATTTTTTCTTTTTTGTTGTTAAAAAACCTGATTTTTCTGCAAATAAAAATTTTTCATTAAAAAAAAGACCGTCCTTGTTTCAAAGGCAGCCTTTTTTATTTTTCTCATAATTGAGAATTTATATCTTCTGTTTTTCGGAAACCATTTTTCCTGTATTTTCATTATATACAAATAGAAAAATTTGTCCTTATTCCAAAGAATCTTTTTTGTTTTTCTGTCAGAAACATCCATCTGCAAATCCGAAAATAAATTCTCATATTTGCGAATTATTCTCATATATGAGAATTAAAGCAGGTCATATTTTTTCAATTTCCGATACAGCGTCGCTCTGCTGATTTTCAGAGTTTCTGCCAGTGTATTTTTTTCTTCCAGCGTTGCGCCCTTCTTGATCATACTGCCAAGGACACGCTTTTCGTATTCCCCCACAATCTCCTCCAGAGACCAGTCTTCAAACCCCTTTTCGGAACGCAGAACGATATGATCAGGCAGGTCTGCTAGCTGTACTTCATCCCCTTCGGAAATGTTTGCCAGATACTCAATGATATTTTTCAGTTCCCGCACATTCCCTGGCCAGTTATAGGTCAGCAATGTCTGCATCGCATCTCTGGAAATGCCTGTCATGGATTTTCCCAGTTTCTGATTGTAGTAAGCGATATAATATTCGATCAGCGCCGGCAGGTCTTCTTTTCGTTTGCGCAGCGGCGGCAGTTCAATGGGAATAATATTCAGACGATAATAAAGATCTTCTCTGAAAGTTCCCTCTTCCACCATCTGCTCGATGTTTTTGTTAGTTGCACAGATAACACGGATATCGATGGGAATGGGCTTTGTTCCGCCGATGCGTTCCACCACACTTTCCTGCAGCACACGCAGCAGTTTTGTCTGCACATGCAGCGGCATATCGCCGATCTCATCCAGAAAAATGGTACTACCGTGGGCCAGTTCAAATTTCCCGATGGAACCTTTCTTTTTCGCTCCCGTAAAAGCCCCTTCCTCATAACCAAACAATTCGCTTTCTACCAGATTTTCCGGAATGGCCGCACAGTTGATAGAGATCATCAGCTTATCTCTGCGGTCACTGTGGGCATGGATCATCTTCGCCATGATTTCCTTGCCCGTACCGCTTTCCCCCCGCAGAAAAACAGTAGAATTGGTCTTCGCCACCTTTTTCCCGATACGAATGGCTTCTTCCATCTTGGGGCTGTTGCCCACGAAAGACCAGCCTTTTTCCGCATCATGGACGACCTTCAGCTGCTGTTCCAGCCGCTCTCTGGCTTCGTCTGTGTAAAGTTTACTTTCCAGCAGAACAGACATATATTTCAGAAATTCCTCCATCTGTCCCCTTTCCTGCAGCAGCTTTTCCCGCTGCCCTTCATCAAAGGCAATGATGGAAATGATCCCAACGACTGCACCGTTTTTAAAGATAGGATAGGCCACATTGGCCAGTTCCCTGCAGGTCGCTCTTTTTTCGCAGACCAGACAGTTTTCATCCATCAATACATCGGTAATGATCCCGTTTTCACCGGACTGCAGGATCTGATTGAAAAAGTTGCCATGGGTCACAGTTCTGCCGATCTCGTCGGCATAGATCCCTGTACCGGCCACACGGATCAGTTCATTATCCACCACCGTAACATCTGCCTCCAGAATAGAGGCAATCGCCTGTACATAAGCCTGTATGAAAGACTGAATTTTCATCAACGCAGTCATGTCCATTCCTCCTCAGAAAATTTCTCATTTCTAAGAATATAGCATATTTCCTGTTTTTTCACAATAAAAAAGCACCTCATTTCTGAGGTGCTGATTGATCAGATTTTTGTTTCTTCATCCAGAAAGCTTTCTTCGTGGTAATTCTTTTCTTTTCTGTGATCATTCAGAACTACCTGCGCAATATTCATTGCGTGGTCGGAAACGCGTTCCAGATTGCCCAGCAGATCCAGGAAGTGGATCCCTGCGTTTACAGTACATTCTGCATTAGACAGACGGGAAATGTGGCCTGCACGCAGGTCTTTTTCCATTTTGTCTACCTGACGTTCCAGGAAAGCAGTTTTTACTGCATAGCTTACATCGTCCAATTCTGTTGCCTTGATGGCATTGTCATAGGAAGCGATCGTTGTTTTCGCCATTTCAGCCAGTTCGCCCATAGCTGTTTCGGAGAAGGAAATATCTTCGTTTTTCATAGATTCTGCCAGTTCTGCGATATTTTCCGCATGGTCACCGATACGTTCGATATCACTGATTGTGTTCAGCAGGCTTGTAACTGTTTCATTATCTCTGTCATTCAGATGATGCATAACCAGTTCAACCAGATATTCGGATACGCTGTCACATACTTTATTGATTACGCCTTCTTTCTGCTTAACAGCAGCAATTTTGTCGCCATCGTGGTTTTCCAGTGTTTCCAGAGCCATTGTCAGGTTTTCTCTTGCAATGCGGCCCAGTCTGATTGTTTCCAGTTTCGCACCGGCTACAGCAACGGAAGGTGTGGACATCATACGTTTGTCCAGATGTACCAGCTGTGTTTCGTCTTCTGTTTCGATTTTTGTGATACCATTTACTTTCATTGCGATCTTGATGATCAGGCCGCTCAGAGGGATCATAACGATGGTCGTACCAATATTAAAGCCTGTATGGATCGCAGAGATTTCTGTCATAGTGATGATGCCTTCACCCAAAGCAGGATCTGCTTTCGCAAATACGATCAGAGAAATGATACTGAACAGAATAGAACCTGTGATATTGAACAGCAGGTGCATCGTACCAACGCATTTTGCATTTTTGCTTGCGCCTACGGAAGACAGGATCGCTGTGACGCAAGTACCGATGTTCTGACCCATGATAATGAATACTGCAGCCTTTGTAGGAACCAGACCTGCAGCGGCCAGAGACAGCAGAATACCCTGAGAAGCAGAGGAGGACTGGATGATCGCTGTTACGCCGGCACCGGCCAGGATACCCAGGAAAGGATTTGCCCCCAGAGAAATAAACATTGTTTTGAATGTTTCAGATTCTCTCAGCGGTTTTACTGCATCGGACATGGTGCTCATACCAATGAACAGGATACCAAAACCAATGACGATTGCAGCAATATCTTTGCTTTTTGCTTTTTTGCCAACCAGAGAGATGATCACACCGGCCATAACTGCCAGAGGCGCCAGTGTAGAGGGGCTCAGGAATTTTGCCCATTCTGCAGAGGATACCAGCCAGCCCGTGATGGTTGTACCGATGTTGGCACCCATGATCACGCTGATGGCCTGTGTCAGGTTCATCAACCCTGCGTTTACAAAACCAACAACCATGACTGTTGTTGCAGAAGAACTCTGAATGATCGCTGTAACCAGTGCGCCCAGCAGAATGCCCATCAGTTTATTCTGTGTCAGCACTTCAAGGATCTTCTTCATTTTAGAGCCTGCCGCATTCTGCAGACCATCTGCCATGATGTTCATACCATAAATGAACATTGCAAGGCCGCCAATAAAGGGGATTACCATAGAACTCATACTTTTCCTCCAATTTCACCTTTTCTTTACTTACTTTTTACTTTTTTCCTAAGTGTTAACTTTTCTAAAAATGTACGTAAAATCTATTTTCACCGTTGATAATGATACCATAAATAAAACACCCCCGCAACGAAAATTCACCAGCTTTTGGCAAATTCCACCGTTTTCACAGAATGAAATTATAATTTCTCCACTCCTCTTGTCATACTGCCCGAGAAATGTAAAATCTATGTTAAATCCAGTTTAACTTTTCCCACTTTTTACCTGCAAAAAATCCCGAGAACCATTGATTCTACGGGATTTTTCTTAACTTTAACTTTATACTTTTTTAACAGCGCCTTCAGACAGAACAAAACCGCCGCCGGCAACATATTCCCCATCATACAAAACAAGAGACTGTCCGGGGGTGATGGCTCTCTGGGGCTCATCAAAAGTAACCTCCAGAATATCATCATCCACCATTTTTACGGTACACCATGCCGCCTTATGGGCATAGCGGATCTTCGCCTGAAAACGCATACCGTCTTCAAATCTCTCATAGGCCATGTGGGCAAGGTTTCCCGCATAGAGTTTTGTCTGGAACAGTTCCTGATTATCACACAGGCGCACCTGATTTTTTTCCGGATCCACCCCGTAAACGAATACAGGCTTGCCCAAGGACAGGCCAAGGCCCTTTCTCTGCCCAACGGTATAATGGATAAGCCCTTTATGCTTGCCTACCACTTTACCACTCATGTCCACGAAATCACCGGGCTTGCCCTGATAGCCGCCCTCTCTTTCGATAAATGCGGCATAGTCTCCGTCGGGGATAAAACAGATATCCTGGCTGTCTCCTTTTTTCGCCACAAAACCATCGATTTTTTCCGCGATTGCGCGCACTTCCTCCTTGGCGTAATCGCCAATGGGCAATAACATGGCCTGCAGCTGTTCCTGTGTCAGTCTGTATAAGGCATATGTCTGGTCTTTCACTGCTGTTGCAGAGTTTCTCACTGCATATCTGCCTGTTTTCGGGTGCTTTTCGATACGGGCATAATGGCCTGTAGCAATATGCTCTGCTCCCATTTCATGGGCTTTATCCAGGAGTGCCTGCCCCTTTACCAGTCGGTTGCAGACAATGCAGGGATTCGGCGTCAGTCCTTTCTGATACTGCTCCATAAAATCATTGACCACACATTCTCTGAATTCCTTTTTAAAATCCAGAACTTCAAAGGGGATGCCGATATTTTCTGCAACCCTTCTGGCATCCTCGATAGCCTTTTGGCTGCCTTCTCCGGGCCACATTTCCATGGTCACACCAATGACATCATAGCCCTGCTCTTTCAGAAGATAGGCCGCTACGGTGCTGTCTACCCCGCCGCTGAGACCTACGATCACTTTTCCTTTATGCATATTCTTTCACCTCATTTCGGGAATCATTTCCCAAAGAGTTCTCTGATCTGTCGGGGAATTGCTTTCAGCCTTTCCCTTCTGTCTTTTTTCACCAGTTTTTTGGTATAGGCAAAGGTTTTTTCTTCGCCTTCTTCTGCCAGCATGAGCATCAGTTTTTCGATCAGCGCAATGGTTTCGGGGTGCATGACTGCCTTCACCCGTTTGCTTCTTTCGTGATATTCCCAAGGGCTGGCATCCGTATACGCCTCCTTCTGATACACCTTGCAGGCTGCGATACGGTCCATGAACATTTCCACCACATAGCGCACAGGCATTTTCATGCCGACCAGCAACTGATCGGAAGTGCCGGGCATGGTATAGTCCATCCAGTATTCAAAATGATGCTTGTTTCTGCCTTTATGATGGAGCCAGGAAGAGGAATATCCCTTCGCTTCCTTTTCCGCATTATTGGGGCTTCTGTCCCCCTGAAAATATTTTATTCCCACCAGAAATTCCGTCGGGCTGAATTTGCTCAGGTCATGGGTCAGCCCCTGCCAGTAAAGCCCTACTTTAAAGCAGCCCTCCCGCACCAGTTTTCTATGATATGTAATTGTCTGAAAATGCTCTCTGATTTTCATTTTACATCATCCTTCCTGAAAGAAGAAGCCCCAATTCTTGGGAATTGAGGCCTCTGTAAGGTCGTTCTTATTTTGTGATCTTGGAGATCGCTTTGAAATGAGGTGTACCTGCACCCTGAACCATTTCATACAGCGCACCTTCGCAGGTTGTTACGAAAGCGCCTTCCTGTGCTGCTCTCTGGATTGCATAGTCTTTGTTGTATACCATTCTGGAACCTACGCAGTCAGCCACGATGAATACACGATAGCCTTCTCTCAGCAGGTCAATGATGCTCTGCAGCACGCAGATGTGAGATTCCACACCGCAAACCAGAATTGTCTTTTTGCCCTGTGCTTTTACCCATTCTACAAATGTGTCACAGCCCATTGCGGAGAAGGACATTTTTTCCATGGGTTCAAATTCGCCCAGTGCTTCTTTGATCACGGGAACTGTGTCACCCAGGCCTTTTGTATACTGCTGTGTTACAGCCATGGGCACGCCCAGTTCTTTCAGACCTGCAACGAATGTTGCCGCTTTTGCTACGATTTCTTCATTATTTGCGATAGCGGGCACCAGTTTTTCCTGAAAATCGATGATCAGAGCCGCTGTATCTTCTGCAAAAATTCTCATGATAAATTCCTCCTGATAAATAAAATCCTTTTCCCTTTCGGGAGACAAACTGCAAAAATCACAGAACCTCCCATTTTCTCTTACATTTTATCGTATCAGGGGACAAATGTCTACCATTTTCGGATAGGCCCCTGCGCTTTGCCGGACTTCCTATACATACTTGCGCATGTGCTGCAATGCACTTTTTTCCAGACGGGATACCTGAGCCTGACTGATGCCGATCTCCGTGCTGACCTCCGTCTGGGTCTTGCCTTCAAAAAAGCGCAGATTGACGATCTTCTTTTCTCTTTCGGACAGGTGCTGCATGGCTTCGTTCAGGGAAAGATTTTCCAGCCAGAGCCTGTCCCCGTTTTTTTCATCACTGACCTGATCCATCACAAACAGAGTATCTCCCCCGTCATGGTAAATCGGCTCAAACAGGGAAACTGGATCCTGTATGGCATCCATGGCCATCACAATATTTTCTCTGCTCAGCCCCATTTCCTTCGCAATTTCTTCCACGCTGGGCTCTTTTTCTGTCTCTGCCATCAGTTTTTCCTTCACCTGCAGTGCCTTATAGGCCGTATCCCGCAGGGAACGGGAAACCCGAATGGTATTGTTGTCTCTGAGGTATCGGCGGATCTCCCCGATGATCATAGGGCAAAAATAGGTGGAAGGCATCACATCCATGGTGATATCAAAATTATCAATGGCCTTGATGAGGCCCACCACCCCGATCTGAAACAGATCGTCCATATTTTCATTGCGGTTTTCAAACCGCTTGATGATACTCAGCACCAGCCGCAGATTCCCTTCGATGAGCTGCTGTCTTGCCGCTTCGTTCCCTTCCCTGCATTTTATAAAAAGTGCCTTGGCTTCTGCTCCCGTCAGAACAGGCAGATTCGCCGTATTGACACCGCTGATCTCCACTTTGCCGTAATAAGCCATCCTCTCACTCCGTTCGTTCAAAGATTCCCTATTACCTTTTCCTTTTGCAGCGGGAAATATACGGAACAAATCTCGCCATTTGGTGCATAAAACCGTCCCCTTTTTTCCATGATAAAGAAAAAAGAAAGGAGCCTTTTCCATGCCTGTTACAGAAAAACAAAACGCCCTTCCAAACAGCCAGACGATCCGTGAAAGCACCCGCATTATCCGAAAAAGCGGACGCAGCGGAGCCCAGCAGTTCATCGATAACGGCTTTGGCAAAATGAAAAATACGGATTTTGAACCCCTGCATTATGCCGATAACTGAAAAAAGCCTCTTTTCAGAGGCTCTTACATATCACATCAATTTGCTCATTTCTTTTTTCAGTCTGCCCATGATCCTCTTTTCCAGTCGGGAAATATAGGATTGGGAAATGCCGAGAATATCCGCCACTTCCTTCTGGGTCTTTTCTTCCGTTTCCGGCAGGATACCAAAACGCATCTCTACGATCTTCCGCTCCCGTCTGCTGAGTTTTTCCATGGCATTGTTCAGCAGTTCCCTGTCCACTTCCTCCTCAATACCCTTGGTAATGATATCGCTTTCCGTGCCGAGGATATCGGAAAGGAGCAGTTCGTTTCCCTCCCAGTCCACATTCAGGGGCTCATCGATGGAGACTTCCGATTTTGTCTTATTATTCCTCCTCAGATACATCAATATCTCATTTTCGATGCAGCGGGAAGCATAGGTAGCCAGTTTGATTTTTTTGTCTATTTTAAAGGTATTGATGGCCTTGATGAGCCCAATGGTACCAATAGAAATCAGGTCTTCCACATTGATGCCCGTATTTTCAAACTTCCGCGCGATATAGACCACCAGCCGCAGATTTCGTTCAATCAGGACAGATTTCACCGTCATATCATCCTCTCCGCCCAGCTGTTCCAGAAGCAGAGCTTCCTCCTCCGGCTTCAGGGGTGGCGGAAACACATCGCTGCCGCCAATATAAAAGACACCCTCACCTTTTTTCAAAATCCGTTTCAGCAAACGTTCTGCATGATATTTCGCCAGAAACAGCAGATATTTCCATTCCCTCATTTTCATTCCTCCTCCAGTAAACAGGGTGGCACCAGCCCTTCGTATGCCCCTGTGAATTCCTCCATATTGATACCGACAAAAATATTCTTATGTATGATTTTCTTTTCTCCAAAGGACAGGATCAGTTTTTCCGCACGGATCCCCCAGAGTCTTCCGTCGGGATTACCCAGACTGGTAAAAGACATCCATTCCAGTCTCATCCTGTTTCCGGAAAGCAGCCCCACCTGTTCCTCTCTGGAAAACAGCGGCAGAAGAGCCGACAATTCCACCACCGCAACCCCGCGGCCCTTTTCCTGCAGGCCATTGCCCGTATCGATGAGCATCCGCCCTTCCACGCCTTTGCCCCGCCAGAGAATGGCCGCCGTACAATATTCCCTTCTTCTGACGATATGGGCCTGCAGCCATCGGGCTGCCAGTTTCAGAAAAACGTAGGCCATCCCCACCGACCACGGCAGGAGCCACCATGGATATGCCTTTTGGACGACCATACCTCGCCCAAAGATCCGCTGCGCCTGCGTCATGTTAAAAAGCATATTGATACCGCCGCCCATCAGGAAGGATCCCCCAAGGGCAGAGCCGCCTAACCGCAGCCAGTTCCGCCCTTGTTTCGGATAATAGACCGCAAACAAGCCTCCCCACAGCAGCAGAAAAGACAGCAGAAATCCGCCGTTTTTCCGAAGAAAGCAGAGCCACAGGCAATACATCAGTGCCGATAAAAATCCGCCCAGAAAAACCCTCCATTTTTTCGCAGTAAAGCCGGAAATTCGGCCCGCCGCCCAGAGCAGAAAGGTATCCATCCCCCAGGAAACCAGAAAAACCACATCTATGTAAATCATTGGTTCCATAAAATTCCTCCATACCTATGATTATAGGACGGCGAAACGGCGAAACCTGTCGTTTTTGCAGAACGGAAACGAAAAAAACGGCGACAAAAAAAGACAGCCGAAGCTGCCTTTCTTTTCCATTCTTATTCCGCCAT
>NZ_JBGVHV010000088.1:0-5672 GCF_045122575.1 Anaerotignum sp.
AGATCATGGGCAGATGGAGTCTACCCAGAATGGAGATGATGGACAGCACGAAGGGGAAGATGGCGAAGACGAGGTAATAAGTCAGGCCGGCAGAGCGGCGGCCGACTTCCTTGCCAAGGAAGCCACGGATGGTTAAGTTTAATACTTGTTTTATCTTTTGCATGATTTGATCCTTTCTAAATGTCGCCACGACCTTCCCTCAATCTCGGCGTTTGTCCTCAGAAAAGGAGAAAAATCTTCGATTTTCCTACATTTCTGCTGACAAGCCGCCTGCGCGGGAATGCGGCGACAGCGAAGCAGCACAGCTGCGCGGCTGAACCGTTTGCGCGACTGCGGCAGATTATCGTTTTTTTGACTGGGCGGTATAGGCGGCACAAAGCATGAGGGGTTCGGTGAGAAATTTTTCACCGAAATAGGTCAGCTTCATCAGCAGGCCGGGGAGAATGACTACTTTTCCACGAAACATGCCGTTTCTGCCTATTTTTGCAACTTTTCGTGAAGTTAAGCCACCGATAGAGTGTTTTACGTTGGCACGTTGGTCGAAGCCCGTTTCCACGTGGCCGGGACAGAGGGCGGAAATTTTCACGTTGGAGCCAGTGCGGCGGAGTTCTTCGTGGAGGGCTTCCGTGAAGCGGAGAACGTAGGATTTGGTGGCGTAATAGGTGGACATGAGAGGGCCTGCCAGAAATCCTGCGGAAGAGGCAACATTGAGGATGTAGCCGTGATCTCTGGCGCGGAAATCCGCAAGGAACAGCTTGGTCAGGATATGGACGGCGCGGATATTCAGGTCGATCATGTTCAGTTCCGTTTCCAGAGGGACTTCCCAGGAAAGGCCAAAGGCGCCGAAGCCTGCGTTGTTGATGAGGATATCGATATTTTCGGATTTTGTTTCATCATACAGGCAGTAACAGTCTTCTGCTTTGGAAAGATCGACCGTTACGATTTTCACCTTTACGGGCAGGCGTTTTGCCAGCTGTTTCATTTTTTCGGTATCTCTGCTGGCGATGATAAGGTCGATGCCCTGTTTTGCCAGAAGGACTGCCATATCGCGGCCAATGCCGCTGGTGGCACCTGTGATGAGTGCTTTCATGGTTACCTCCTTTTGCGAGGCTCTGCCTCGCGCTCCGCTTAGGGAAATGATTTCCCTAAGAACCCTCATTTGTCCTGAAACCAAGTTTCAGGACGAGGAATATTTGCTATTATTATAAGAAAAGGACATGCCTTTTTCAACAAAAGCATGCCCTTTTTTATTTTTTCGTATCTTTATGGGATCATTCTGCCAGCAGATCAGCCACAAGGAAGGATACATCCGTCTGTTCGCTGAGGATACCTCTTTCATAGAGCCAGTCTGCATTCTGCTGCCATACAGCCACATCCTGAGACATGAATTCTGCTGTTTCCTTTTCCATTGCAGGAAGCAGGATCTTCAGGCTTTCTGTTTCTACTGTAGGAGACAAAGGGAAGTTTTCTGCATTCTGATGATCCAGCAGGATCTGCAGAGCTTCTTCGGGGTTTTCCTTTGTGAAATCAAAGCCTTTTTTTGCTGCACGCAGGAATTTCTGCAGTTTTTCAGGGTTATTTTCTACCGCATCCTGACCTGCCAGGAATACCAGTTCATATACTTCGGGTACGCCAAAGTCTGTAGGGAAGAAATAATTGATTTCAATGCCTTCTTCTTCCAGCTGGGGCACTTCATGGTTCACCATATTACCGATGGTCGCATCTACCTGACCGGTTGTTGTTGCTGTCAGCAGGTCAAAGCCAACATCTACGAATTCACAGGAATCTGCCGCCAGACCAACATGTTCCAGCATGGATTTGATCTGTTCCTCGGACAGAACTGTACCGGCATAGCCGATTTTCTTACCTTCCAGATCTTCTGCGCTGTCAATGCCGCTTTCTTTCAGAGAGATCACAACATTCAGAGATTCCTGCGCCACTGCACCAATGGAAACGATGGGTACATCTTCTTCCACTGCTGTCAGGATAGCATCCTGCAGGTAATACATCCCCACATCCGCCTTACCCGCTGCGGGCAGGGAAATGCCGTCATTTGTATTTGCAGGGAAATTAACAACAAGATTCAGGCCTTCTTCTGCGAAATAGCCTTTTTCCTGCGCTACATACAGGAAGGAATGGATGGCATTGGGATACCAGTCCAGAACGATGGAGAAATCCTCCAGACCGTTATCTTCTGCCGCAGGTTCACTGCCGCCGCAGCCCACAGCGGAAAACGCCAGAACAGCTGTCATAATCATCGCAAATAGTTTTTTCATATTCAAAACCTCCTTAGAGTTCTTTACGCCAGGTAATCACTTTATTTTCAATGAGGGTAATGATCCAGACAGTGAGCATGGCTACTACAGACAGCAGAACCACGGGGGCAAACACCCCTGCCCCATCCAGCTGGGTCATCATACGTTTGCTGAAATAGCCCAGACCGCTCTGCGCCCCCAGCCATTCCGCAATGGCAGCCCCGATGACACTCATGGGGATGGACATTTTAATAGCAGAAAAGAAATTGGGCAGAGCCGTAGGCAATTTCAATTTCAGGAAAACATCTTTTTTCGTTGCACCATAGGTGATGAGCAGTTCTTCCATTTCCCGTTTTGTCCCCTTCAGGCCATCGAAAACAGTAATGGCAATAGGGAAGAATGTGATTAAGATTGTGACCAGCACCTTGCTCCAGATCCCATAGCCAAACCAGAGGATAAACAGCGGCGCAATGGCTGTGGTAGGGATGGTCTGAGATGCCACGATCACAGGATAAAGCGCTTTTTCCAGTCGGGGATTCCAGTCCATGGAAATAGCCAAAAGCAAGCCCAGCACAATGGAAATACACAGCCCCAGTGCCGTTACACTCATGGTAGCAGGCAGGTGTTCCAGAAAGAGGATCTCTTTCAGTTCCCACAGGCGTACCAGAATTTCCACGGGGGAAGGCAGGATATATGCCGCATCGATGCCCATGGCCACCCCCTGCCAGATCATCAGCAGAACAAAGACCAGGATCAGAGAAGAAATATTTTTCATACGTTCACGCTCCTTCTCAGTTTACCGATGAGCTGTTCCTTCAGTTCCACGATTTCAGGGCGCTTCAGGTCACTGCGGTCTCTTTTCTCCGGCAGAGGTACTTCCACCATTTCCATAGAAGAAAAGGGTCTGTCCTGAATGACAAAAATCTTTTTGGAAAGGAAGATGGCTTCCTCTACGTCATGGGTGATGAACAGAATGGTCTGATTGTAATGTTCTCTCTGTTTCAGGAGCCATTCCTGCATATCCACCCTTGTCAGGAAATCCAGTGCAGAAAAAGGCTCATCCAGCAGGAGCATATCCGCACCGGAAAGCAGGGTTCTGGCAAAGGATACCCGCTGCTTCATACCGCCTGAAAGGTCTTTGGGATATTTTTTCATATAATCCAGAAGCCCTACCTGTTCCAGAACCTCTTTGCATCTTTTTTCCTGTTCTTTTTTCTCCACCCCTGCCAGTTCCATGGGCAGGCAGATATTCTGCTCGATAGTTCTCCAAGGAAACAGCAGGTCTTTCTGGGGCATGAAAGCACTATACTGCTTCAACCCCGCAATGGGTTTGCCGTCCACAGTGATCTCTCCCTGCTGCAGTTTTTCCAGCCCGTTGATGAGGCGGAAAATGGTGCTTTTCCCACAGCCGGAGGCACCGATGATGGACACAAAATCCCCTTCTTCTACAGAAAAGGAAAGGTTCGTCATCATCGGGGCTTCGTCTCCCTCGTATTGGAATGTCACATTCTTAAATTCCAACATAATTGTTACTCCTTAATACTCTAAGCTGTACGCCATATCCCAGAAATCCGCTTCATAGCGGCTGCAATTCACAAAAATCTCTTTCAGATGTTCTTCTCGTTTTTCGTCAATGCCTTCACCGTATTTGTCGACAAGGTCGATGATCTGCTGTGTGCTGTCGCAGTATTCCTGACAGGAATAGCCGTTCACCCATTCGCCGTACATAGGATGCTCCAGCGCACCGGGAATGGTCTTATGATGCTCCCCGATCATCTGATAACTCCATGCGCAGGAAAGAACTGCCACCAGAACTTCCAGCACACCGCCCTTATAGGCTTCATCCAGCATATAGGAAGTATAGGACTGATTGGACAAAGCGGTTTTGGTATTTGCCACTTCCTCCTCTGTGATGCCCAGTCTGGCCATATAAGCCTTATGGACATTCATCTCCCCATCCAGCGTATCATGCACCATGCCTGCAAAGAGACGCTGCAGTTCTTCCTCCTCTGCTTTTACGATACCAAGGGCAAAAACCTTGGAATACTGCAGCAGATAACGGTAATCCTGGATCATATAGAACCGAAACCGTTCCATGCCGAGGGTGCCTTCTCCCAGTTCCTTTACAAAGGGCTGTGTCAGGTAACCGTCCCAGATGGGCTTTGCTGCCTCATACAATTTGTCTGTCAACTTCATAACATCATCCTTTCTTTTTGGAAAGGAAAAGCGAAAGGCATGAAAAAAAGCCTTTCCCACATTCGGGAAAGGCCATATCTGCTTTCTGAAATTCGCTTCCCTCCGTTGGTACTAACCACATCAAGTTCAAAGGGTTGGAAATACTTCCTCTCAGCTGCTCCTGCAGCACCCCCAGCTTCGAATAATTCAATTCTGATTTTGATTATATATCATAAATGCGAAAAAAGAAAGCCCAAAATACAATTTTTCTGGTGGTTCCTTATAAATACCATTTCTTTTCTCTTCGGGAAAAAATACCGAAAAAAAGCCGTATCTTCCCCGTTTTTTATTCCATTCGCAGAAACGTGAAATTTTTGTAAAAAATCGTTTGCAAACGAAGGATTTTTCCTTTACATTTCCAGAAAAATGAATACAATAAAAATGATTGATAACAAAAACATTTCTTTATTATATCAGAAAGAAGGATATCCGAATGGATTATGATACCCAATTGATCAACCTGGCACTGGATGCAGGGGAACTGATGCTGGCCTCCGGGGCGGAAACATTCCGCGTGCAGGACACCATGCTGCGTATCCTGAATACCACCGGCCGAGAAAAGGTAGAAGCACTGGCGATGTGTACACTGCTGATCGTGACACTGCCCAGAGAAGACAGCGGCCCCCTTTCCATGACCCGCGGCGTGAGAAGCCGTGCCGTCAATTTTGAAAAGATCTGTGCAGTAAACGATATGTCCCGCGCCTTCGTTTCCGGCGAAATTTCTCTGGAAGAAGCCAGCGCTCGCTGCAAGGAGATCTACCACGCGCCCAACTTCAAATTCAGCACCAGAGTATTAGGCTACGCTGTCAACGGCGCAGGTTTTGCCGTTATGGTAGGCGGTGGCCCCCTAGAAGGGTTTATTTCCTTCTTTATCGGTCTTCTGATGGGTATCACACTGGTTCATTTCGGCGACAAAAAAGTTCCTTTCTTCTTCGGCCCTCTGATGGGCGGTCTGGTAACAGGGCTGGCGGCCTGCTCCGCTCATTTCCTGCTGCCGGGTACTCAGCTGGATAAAATGATCATCGGCACCATGAAGGCATTGCTGCCCGGTCTGGCTCTTTCCAAAGCCATGCGTGACCTTTTGGAAGGCAACCTCATCAGCGGGAACTCCAAAGTGGTGGAAGTACTGCTCAATGCCGTTTCCATCGCCGGCGGTGTTGCCATCGCTCTGACTATTTTCCA
>NZ_JBGVHV010000089.1:0-3850 GCF_045122575.1 Anaerotignum sp.
GACATCCTTTCCGGTAACAGGTAAAATAAGAAACGGGGCTGTGGTCACCACGGCCCCATACATAAGCACCCGTAGCTCAGGGGATAGAGCGTTCGGCTCCGGACCGAAAGGCCGCAGGTTCGATTCCTGTCGGGTGCGGAAAAGAAAAAGACACAAACGATTTCGTTTGTGTCTTTTTTGTATGGAATTTTCGATTGGTTTGTCTGTATCAGATCAGACCCAGTTCCTTGGCACATTCTTCCACTGCCGCCAGAACCTGATCCAGATCTTCTTTGGTATGGTCTGCGGAAATGATGGTACGCAGGCGGGCTGTACCTCTGGGCACCATAGGGAACTGCAGTGCCTGTGCGTAAACGCCTCTTTCATACATCATTCTGCTCAGTTCCTGTGCTTTTTCCGCATCGCCTACGATGATGGGGATGACGGGGGTAACGGATGTGCCGATATTCAGACCCAGTTTTTCCAGTCTTTCTGCAAAATAATTACGGTTATCCCAAAGTCTGTCTACCAGTTCTGTGTTTTCCAGAACCAGATCAACGGCCTTTGCTGCTGCAGCGGTCAGGCAGGGAGCCATGGGAGAAGCAGTAAAGATGAAGCTTCTTGCCTTTGGTCTTAATGCTTCGATGAAATCTTTGGGGCCGGCCACAAAGCCGCCGGCGGATCCGAAAGCCTTGGACAGAGAGCCGGTTTCGATACGGATGCGGTCTCTCAGGCCAAAGTGGTCAACGGTACCTCTGCCGCAGGGACCCATAACGCCGTCGCCGTGGGCATCGTCTACCACCAGTTCAGCGCCGTATTTTTCTGCCAGATCTGCCATTTCGGGCAGAGGAGCCAGATCGCCGTCCATACTGAATACGCCGTCTGTGATGATCAGTTTTTTGCCTTCAACGGGTTCTTTCAGCAGTTCTTCCAGATGAGCCATATCCATGTGACGGAATACTTTGATCTTTGCGCCGGATAGACGGCAGCCGTCGATGATGGAGCCGTGGTTCAGTTCGTCGCTGTAGATGAAGTCGCCTTTGCCCACCAGCTGAGGGATCAGGCCGGAGTTAGCGGAAACGCCGCAGTTAAATACCAGAACTGCTTCTACATTTTTGAATTTTGCCAGTTTTTCTTCCAGTTCGTCATGAACAGGATAGTTGCCGCAGATATTTCTGCTGGCGGTTGTAGCCACGCCATATTTGTCGATGGCATCCTTGGCAGCAGCCACCACGTCGGGGTGGTTTGCCAGACCCAGATAGTTGTTGGAAGCCATGTTGATGACTTCTCTGCCGTCCAGAATGATACGGCCGCCCTGGGGGGAGGATAATGTTCTATACATAAGAAAACCTTCTTTCTGTTTTGATATTGGCCTTGCCATCCTTTATCATACTACAAGGGTAAAGGAAGGGGAAGGTTAATTTCGTACAGTGAAATATGCATAAAAATGAACTTTTTTTTATTTTTTGGTTTTTCCATAAAAAGGGGAACGGCGTCTTCTTGGGGGAGAAGACGCCGTGTAAGGGTTGTCATTGCCACACAAAAGAACTGTTAGGGGGCGTTCTGTTGTGCTTGGGAAGCAACGACAAGAAGAGATGAAAAGTTTGATTCAAAATAGTTTGAAGTTAGGAGAAAAACCTCAAACTACAGAAGCAAGCAATTGTCATTACAGAAAAAGCATCAAAACAACAACGTGTTTGATGCTTGTCTGTCATTGTTTATTCTTACGAACATCATACAATAAGTTGAATAAAATATCAATACAAAGTTGCAGACATTCCCTTAGAAATTAGAAAAAGTAGGGGAAAGGGATAGCCAGAATAGAAAAATATTGTCAATCAGGTGTTTTTTTGATACCATAAAAGGAATTAGGAAAGGTAAGGTGGGTCGATGAAAATACAGGAATCCATGGAAAATTATCTGGAAACCATTTATGTACTGGATCAGAAAACAGGTTTTGTACGTTCCGTTGATGTGGCAACAGAACTGGGTTTTTCCAAACCCTCGATTTCCAATGCCATGAAAAAACTGAAGGCGGAAGGATATGTACAGATTGAAGATAAAGGGCGGATCGTTCTGACAGAAAAGGGCAGAGCGGTGGCAGAGCATACTTACGAAAAGCATTGTGTCATTTCCCATTGGCTGATGCACATTGGCGTGAGCAGGGAAACTGCTATGGAAGATGCCTGCCGCATGGAACATATTCTCAGTGAAGAAAGTTTTGAATGCATGAAGCGTCACCATGAAAAATGGCACGAACTGAGCCATGAACCGGAAAATGAAATTGAAAGATAAAAAATCCCGCAGATATTGTCTGCGGGATTTTTGCGTACGGGGAAATTTCTGTTACTGGAAGTAGAAGTAACCGTAAATTTTACTTTTTTCAGGAGTGTCTCCGTGTTTGGCTTCCACCAGTTCGGAAACAGTCACCAGCTCATAGCCGGCTTCCTGCAGATAGGGCACCAGTTTGGCGGTAGCTTCTGCAGTGGAACCGTAGATGCCGTGCAGCAGGATGACCTTGCCATCCAGATCACCGATTTTTTTCACTTCTTCCATAACGGCATCGGCGTTTCTGCTCTTCCAGTCCAGCGTATCTACAGACCAGAGGTAGATGGGCATAGGGATCAGATTTTTCACATGATCGTCACAGTTGCCGTAAGGAGGACGGAAAGAGTCGGGAGAGCGGCCCAGCACCTTCTGGAAGATGGCGTCGGTCTTTGCCAGATCTTCCTTGATCTGCACTTCTGTCAGTTTGTTGAAGTTGGCATGATCCCAGGAATGGCTGGCAACTTCACAGCCCAGTGCATCTTCCCGTTTTACCACGTCAGGATATCTTTCCACCAGATAGCCAAGATCGAAGAATGTGGCTCTGGCATCATATTTTTCCAGAATATCCAGAATGGTGTTGGTATGTACGGGATTGGGGCCGTCGTCATAGGTGAGGGCCACCATTTTTTTGTTGGTCACAGCTGTCGGCAGTTTTTCGGTTTCTTCCGCAGGAGCGGGGGCTTTTGTCCGCATATCCGCGTAGGGGATCGTCAGAGAAACGATGCCCATGCTGCCGGGGAAGATATCATAACGGTCAAAATGGAACAATACCCCTTCGGCAGTGAAGGCAAAACGGTCAAAGCGGCCGTTTTCGGGAGCCAGCAGGGTTTTATAATTGCCGAAGATCCGTTTGCTATAGGTTTCATCGGAAGTGAAATATTCCTGCGTATAACGGGATGCATTTTCCCGGAACTGATCCCACATCAGTTCTTCTGCAGCCACTTCCTTATCTTCATTCAGATCAAAATGGAAGGCCTGAATACGGGTGTGGGGAGACAGTTCTGTTTCCACTTCGTGGGTTTCGAAAAACAGCAGGCTCATGTGGTTTTCATCGGTCAGGTAGGTTTCATAGCCCAGATAAAGGGTCGCCTCTTTTTTATCGTCTCGTCTGGTTTCGCCTTTTGGCGCGGGAGGGATCAGATATTCCTGATCGAAGGCATTTCGGATGTCTGTTACGATGGCCTCAATGCGGGCATCGGTTTCGGGATAGCCTGTTTTGGGATACTGCAGGATGTAGGACAGGGGGCGGATATATTCCGTCACGGTCACGGATTCGCAGCCCTCATGGGAGGTCTGTCCTTCCCAGTAGGAATTTCCCTTCAGAAGCATTTCGTCTATGCGCTTCTGGTTGGTGTTCACCAGACTTTTTGCGGAGGCGCTGCAGCCGCAGAAGCCTGTCGTGATGATCATAGTCAAAAAGAAAGCAAGGATGCGTTTCATTTTCATTCAGTCATTTCTCCATTCTCTTCTGTTTGGTAAATCGGGTGTACATAGCGGCCGCGGTTGGCGGTCTTTTTGCCATACTGGATGGCTTGGGCAGGGC
>NZ_JBGVHV010000090.1:0-2353 GCF_045122575.1 Anaerotignum sp.
GACCTGTCAGAACTTTTTTCTCCGTTTCATTTTTCCTCCTCTTTGACAGACAATACAAATCCTCTGTATATATTTTCACGCAAAATAAAAATTTTGTTCTGCTCCAAAAGCAATATCGTGCTATAATGGAAAAAACTTCCCATGAAATTTTGTCATCATCGGGAAGGATGCTTATAAAACCATACAAATCCACACGAATCTAATATCGTTTTCTAAGCTAAGGAGGAAATCCCATGAAACAAAAGAAAAAAATCAAAAAAGTACTGATCATCGGTTCCGGCCCGATCATCATTGGTCAGGCCTGTGAATTCGACTATTCCGGCACACAGGCATGTAAAGCCCTGCGCAATCTGGGTTATGAGATCGTGCTGGTCAATTCCAACCCTGCGACCATCATGACTGATCCGGAAACTGCAGATGTCACTTACATCGAACCTTTGAACGTAGATCGTCTGGAACAGATCATTGCAAAAGAACGACCTGATGCGCTGCTTCCCAATCTGGGTGGTCAGTCCGGTCTGAACCTTTGCTCCGAACTGGCGGAAGCCGGTATTCTGGAAAAATATGACGTAGCCGTTATCGGGGTACAGGTAGACGCCATCGAACGCGGCGAAGACCGCATCGAATTCAAGAAAACCATGGACAGTCTCGGCATCGAAATGGCAAGAAGCCAGGTTGCCTATTCCGTAGAGGAAGCACTAGCCATTGCTGACGAACTGGGCTATCCTGTTGTTCTGCGTCCTGCCTATACCATGGGCGGTGCCGGCGGTGGTCTGGTCTACAATGTAGACGAACTGAAAACCGTCTGTGCCCGCGGTCTGCAGGCTTCTCTGGTAGGTCAGGTTCTGGTAGAAGAATCTATCCTCGGATGGGAAGAACTGGAGCTGGAGGTTGTGCGTGATGCCGAAGGCAACATGATCACTGTCTGCTTCATTGAAAATATCGACCCTCTGGGTGTCCATACCGGCGACTCCTTCTGTTCTGCCCCCATGCTGACCATTTCCGAAGAAGTACAGAAACGTCTGCAGGAAAAATCCTATAAAATCGTTGATTCCGTACAGGTCATCGGCGGTACAAACGTACAGTGGGCTCATGATCCCAAAACAGACAGAGATATCGTGATTGAAATCAACCCCAGAACATCCCGTTCCTCTGCACTGGCTTCCAAAGCAACGGGCTTCCCCATCGCACTGGTTTCCGCCATGCTGGCAACAGGCCTGACTCTGAAAGATATCCCCTGCGGCAAATACGGCACGCTGGATAAATACGTTCCCGACGGTGATTATGTCGTGATCAAATTCGCTCGCTGGGCCTTCGAAAAATTCAAAGGCGTAGAAGATAAACTTGGTACCCAGATGCGCGCCGTCGGCGAAGTTATGAGTATCGGTAAAACCTATAAGGAAGCCTTCCAGAAAGCCATCCGTTCTCTAGAAACAGGCCGTTACGGTCTGGGCCATGCCAAGGATTTTGACAGCAAAACAAAGGATGAACTGCTGCGTATGCTGGTAACTCCTTCCAGTGAACGTCATTTCATTATGTATGAAGCCCTGCGCAAAGGCGCAACTGCAGATGAGATCCATGCTTTGACCAGGGTAAAACACTGGTTCATTGAACAGATGCAGGAACTGATACAGGAGGAAGAAGCCCTTCTCGCAAACAAAGGGAAAATGCCTGCTGATGAAGTATTGATCTCTGCCAAGAAAAATGGGTTCTCCGATAAATATCTGAGCCAGATCCTGGAAATCAAGGAAGATGATATCAGAAACAAACGTCTCGAACTGGGGCTGGAAGAAGCCTGGGAACCTGTTCATGTCAGCGGCACGCAGGACAAGGCTTACTATTATTCCACTTATAATGCGGAAGACAAAAACCCCGTTTCTTCCGACAAGCCCAAAGTAATGATCTTAGGCGGCGGCCCTAACCGTATCGGTCAGGGGATCGAATTTGACTACTGCTGTGTTCACGCCTCTCTGGCGCTGAAAGAACTGGGCTTCGAAACGATCATCGTAAACTGTAACCCTGAAACCGTTTCCACCGACTACGATACTTCCGACAAGCTCTACTTCGAACCCCTCACACTGGAAGATGTTCTGAGTATTTATAAAAAGGAAAAACCCGTTGGCGTGATCGCTCAGTTCGGCGGTCAGACGCCTCTGAATCTGGCAGCAGATCTGGAAAAGAACGGCGTAAAAATTCTGGGGACACCTCCTGCAGTCATCGATCTGGCAGAAGACAGAGACCTGTTCCGCGCGATGATGGATAAACTGGAGATCCCCATGCCCGAATCCGGCATGGCCGTTACCGTGGAAGACGCTCTTTCCATTGCGGAAAAGATCGGCTATCCTGTTATGGT
>NZ_JBGVHV010000091.1:0-3946 GCF_045122575.1 Anaerotignum sp.
CTCCTGTGGAAGCTTCAGATCAGGAATAAAGTAATCCCCCACCTTTAAATATCCAAGCTTATTCTCTCTGATAACTTCATTATTCTTCTGTTTACTCATGTGTAAATCCTCCGTGATTTTTTGATTTTTCACGGCGATTTTTTGGGTTTTTCACGTTCAAAACAGTACTGTCACATCAGGGATTTTCAAAAAATTTGGCGTACAAAATGGCGTACTTGAAGGTGTTCGAGTGCCGATTTTCCTTGATTTTACTGGGTTTTTCGAGGGTGTGTACATATCCTGCCGTGGCATACCATAAGTACTTTGATTACTTTAGACATATCTTCAACCATATTTCATTTTTCCTCTCATCACAATCCATCTGATCTTCACGCTAAATGATGCTCTTCTAAGTTTTTATTCCTTACCGTCAAAACGGATGACGGTTCCATATTTTTTATTTTTCGCCGCCAGCCCGGCATCAATTTCTTTTTTCAGTTCCTGATTCGGTTTTTTCAAATCATAAGGTACCATCAGATCAAATACCAGATTTTTCTGTTTTGCGCCGCCAACCATACGGAAACAATGCATGGTCACCTCCGGCGCCACTTCTTTTATGATTTCTCCCACTACATTGCTCATTTCTGCCCATTCTGCATCGTCAGGCAAAACAGGGTCATAATGGATCACCAGATGTACATTCAGCGCATCCAGAACCTCGCACTCAATATCATCCAGAATATCATGTACCTCCATGGGATCCAGTCTTGCGCTCAGTTCTGCATGAATAGATGCAAAACATCTGCCGGGGCCATAATCATGCACCAGCAGATCATGCACATTCAGTACTTCTTCACAGGAAAGCACCTTCCGTTTGATTTTTTCCACCAGTTCTTCATCTGCCTGTTCGCCCAGCAAAGGAGAAATCGTTTCCTTCACAATATTCACTCCCGAATACAGGATAAAAACTGCTACCAAAAGCCCTACATAGCCATCAATGTTTATATGACACAGATATCCCACCAAGCATCCAGCCAGAACCGCCACTGTAGAAACCACATCGTTTCTGCTGTCTACTGCAGTTGCCTGCAAGGTCAGGGAATTGATCTTTTTCCCAAGTGTACCGAAAAACAGAGACATCCACAGTTTCACCAGAACGGAAGCCACAAGGATTCCCACCGTAAGCAGAGAAAAATCAATAGCTTCGGGATGAATGATTTTTCCCACAGAAGATTTCACCAACTCCACACCGATGACCAGAATCAAGACAGCCACCATCAGCCCAGACAGATATTCATATCTGGCATGGCCATAGGGATGATCCTGATCCGCCGGCTGCTGTGCCAGACGGAAGCCCAGCAGCGTTACGACAGAAGAGGATGCATCCGAAAGGTTATTGACCGCATCCGCAATAATGGCAACAGACCCCGCCAGGATCCCTGCAAGCAGTTTCCCCAGAAAAAGGATAATATTGCAGACGATCCCCGTTGCCCCCGCCAGTTTTCCCACAGAGGCACGCACAGCGGCATCCCCATAGTTTTCATGGTTTTTTACAAAAAAACGTAATAGAAGTCTTGTCATTCTGATTCCTCCAACATCATATTCAAACACGTCCCCCTCACGGAAGTAACGCATATCACTCATAAATCCGCGATTCTGTAAATTCTTCTCCCGACATACCTGCTTTCCATTCTGCCCATAAGTCATTCATCACATCATTCAAAAGCACATTTATTCCTACTTTATCATAGGAACCCCAAAAATAACAGGGGCATTTTCCCCTGTTATCATCTTTCGTTCTGTTGTTTTATGGAACTCTCTTTTCCAATTCCCCGCGGAGCCATTCCTTCGTTTCCTCATCGGCAAAAGATACGTCAATTGCATTATTTACCAACATCTTCAGCTGTTCTTTTTCCAAACCAAAGGTATCGATCAGTTTCTGCAGTTCTGCCTCTACATTCGTACCGGAAACAACCATGTTATCCGAATTGATCGTAACTTTTACCCCAGCTTCCATCAATTCTAAAAGTGGATACTCATCCAGACTTTCAAAAATATTTGTATTCAGGTTGCTGGTAGGGCAAAGTTCCAGTGTCACATTCTCTTCTGCCAGTTTTTGCATCAGTTCCTGATCTTCCACAGAACGTACCCCATGTCCAATTCGTTTTGCACCAAATTCCAGCGCTTTATACACACTGGTGGGGCCATCTGCTTCACCGGCATGGATCGTAAAGGGAATATCCAGCTGCTTTGCAAGAAGGAACAGATTCTCAAAATTTCCGGTAGGATAAAGGGCTTCTGCCCCTGCAATATCGATCGCCGCTACCCCTTTTCCCAGAAATTCTTTCGCAACCCGAACTGTTTCCATATTCTGTTCTTGATTATCATCACCACGCATACAGCATAGGATCAGATTGGAACGAAAATCACATCTGTTCATGCCCTCGATTGCTGCCGCAACAACTTCGGCCTGTGATAATCCATTTTCTGTATGTAATTGGGGTGCAAAGCGGATCTCTGCATACAGCATGCCCATATCCTGCAGTTCCTTCTCCAGCTGATATACAGCAGCAACCAGCGCTTCCTCTGTCTGAAGCAAAGAAACAGTAAAATCAAATTTTTCCAGATATTCATTCAGATTTCTGCAGTCTGCATCTACCCGAAGCAGAGGCAGCAATTCTTCATCTCTTTCCGGTACAGAGATCCCCTGCATCTCCGCCAGTTCTCTGACAGAAGCCACCGACAGGGAGCCGTCCAGATGCAGGTGCAGATCCATTACTGCATAGTCTTCCGCTTTGACCACTTCCTTTGTTCCGCCGCATCCGGAAGTAAAGCAGGAACCAGCCACAAGGAGACCGCTGAGCATCTGTCCGCACATTTTTTGTTTTTCCATATTGTGTCTTCCCTTCTTTACTATTATATAAAAACCGATTTGTCCGTATCAAACTGTTTTTCTTCACACAATTTCATTACAATCAAATATTACAACAGATTCCTCTTCTTATCAACTTCCGCTCAACACAAAAACTCCCGCCTCATCAGAGACAGGAGCCTTTCTTATCAGTCAAATAAATCTTTAAAACCATCCTTCATTTTTTCTGTGAAGGATTTCTTTTCTTCTTTCGAAGGTTCCGGTTCCACAGGCTCGCTGGAAGTTGTGTCACCATAGAACTGACGCAGCAGATCTTTCTGTTTTTCGCTCAGTTCTGTAGGGATCTTCACTTTCAGTGTTACGATCTGGTTCCCTCTTACCTTAGGGTTTCTCAGGTTAGGTACGCCCACGCCTTTCAGTGTAACAACTGTATCAGGCTGTGTACCGGGTTTGATAGTATATTTCTGTTCGCCGTCAATCGTCTTGATGATGATATCGCCGCCCAGTGCCGCCTGTACGAACGTGATAGGCACATCACAGTAGATATCATAGCCCTTACGAACAAATACACGATTTGGCTGTACATATACAGTTACCAGCAGGTCGCCATAGCCGCCGCCGTTTTCACCAATTTCGCCTTTGCCGGCCAGTCGGATGGTCTGACCATTATCAATACCCTTCGGTACGTTCACTTCATATTTCTTTGTTTTGCGTACTTTGCCGGTACCTTTACATGTGTTACAAGGGTCTTTGATGACTTTACCTGTACCACCACACTTGGAACAGGTACGAACGCTGGTCACCGCCCCAAACATGGACTGCTGTACCACTCTTTCCTGACCTGTACCGTTACAGGTAGGACAGCTTTCTGCGTGAGTACCTTCCTTGGCACCTGTGCCATGGCAGGTATCACATTCATCATAGATCGCCACAGAAATTTCTTTTTTGCAGCCGAAAACAGCTTCTTCAAATGTCAGCTGAATATTTACATTTACATCTCTGCCTTTTCTGGGACCGTTTCTTCTTGCACTGCCGCCGCCAAAGCCGCCGAAACCACCAAAGCCGCCGCCAAACATGCTGCCAAAGATATCGCCC
>NZ_JBGVHV010000092.1:0-3599 GCF_045122575.1 Anaerotignum sp.
CTATGAAGGACTTTCTCAGGAGGAATGTGGGTCATATATGAATGTTTCTCGTGCGACAGCCCAGAGAATTCATCGTTCTGCAAGAAGAAAAATGGCAGCTGCCTTGGTGGAAGGCCGTCCGTTGCGAATTGAAGGCGGAGAGTATAAAATCAATGAAATAATAGATTAATAAGAGGAGGCTGTAAGTGATGGAATATGGATTTGGCATAGATATTGGTGGAACAACAGTTAAGATTGCATTTTTTGACTGTAAAGGCATATTGCTGGATAAATGGGAAATCAAAACAAATACTGAAAATGGCGGAAATGCCATTCTTTCTGATATTGCAGTCTCTATAAATAGTTATTTGATTGAAAGAAATATCCATGTAGAACAGATTATTGGTATTGGCGTAGGTGTTCCCGGACCTGTTGACGATAATGGCATAGTGAATAAATGTGTCAATCTGGGATGGGGCAAGGTAGACCTGCAAAAAGAATTAACTGCATTAACGGGTTTTCCTGTGAAAGCAGGTAACGATGCAAACGTGGCTGCATTGGGAGAATGTTGGTGTGGTGCCGCACGAGGCTATGAAAATGTGGTTCTGGCAACCCTGGGGACAGGCATTGGCGGCGGCATTGTAGTAAAAGGGAAAATTATAAACGGTGTACACGGTGCTGGTGGCGAAATTGGTCATATTGTTTTGGAAAAAGAAGAAACAGAAGCTTGTGGCTGCGGTAAATATGGATGCGCGGAACAATACTGTTCTGCAACTGGTGTTGTGAGAGTAGCAAACAGATTTCTGACAGAATCTGCAGATGCCAGTGTTCTCCGTATGTTAGAAAAAATTGAGTGTAAAGATGTGTTTGAGGCGGCGGAGAAAGGTGATGAAACTTCACAGGCTATTCTGGAACAGGTTTACAGCTATTTGGGGCTGTTTTTGGCGAATATATGCTGTGTGACAGATCCTGATGTGATTTTGATTGGTGGCGGTGTCAGCAAAGCGGGTAAGCCTCTGGTTGATGGCACAATGAAATACTTTCAGAAATACGCATTCCATGCTTGTAGGGAAACAAAAATCCTTTTGGCAGAGCTGGGAAATGATGCTGGTGCTTATGGTGCCTGGAAACTGGCATTGGATGCGTTTGGAGAAGGCTGCTGAAGCAGCAGTAATTTGCTTAAATGCAGAGGTGACTTATGCATATAGAACATATTGCAATGTATGTAAATGATTTGGAGGCAGCAAAGGATTTCTTTATCAAATACTTTTATGCAGTTTCTAATGATGGATATCATAATAAATCCACAGATTTTCGTTCTTACTTTTTAAGATTTGATAATGGTGCTCGTTTGGAAATTATGAATAAGCCGGTAATGAAAGATGGAAACAAAACTTTAACACGTACTGGTTATATCCATATTGCGTTTAGTCTTGGTAGTAAGGCAGCTGTAGATGAGTTGACAGCGAGAATGAGAAAAGATGGATATGAAGTGATTAGTGGACCCAGAACAACAGGTGATGGATATTATGAAAGCTGTATTATTGGCTTTGAAGGAAATCTGATAGAAATCACGATATAATTTAGGCACTTTCATAGCATTGCCATTCAATCCAATCCAATATCCGCAGTTTTGGATCCGAATGGCAATGGATTTTTATATCAAGTGATGTTAGGATAACAACAAAATGATTTAGCGGCATGAATTAGCATGCCGCTTTTGTTATTATATTAGCTTTATTTCGCGATATATCCATTTTTATGCATAAAGAAATAATGCTGCTGATTTAGATAATCACGGGCGATGTCAAGAGCTTCGCCAAACCGCTGGAAATGAACGATCTCCCGTTCTCTCAGGAAACGGAGGGGAGCAAGTACGGCGGGATCTTCTGCCAGATCGATGAGGTATTCATAAGTCGACCGTGCTTTCTGTTCTGCGGCCATATCTTCGTACAGATCCGTGATAGGATCTCCTTTAGACTGCACATAGGATGCAGTAAAAGGAACACCGGCAGCAGATGCGGGATATACTGCCAGACCGTGATCCACATAGTAAGGATCTAATCCTGCGGCAATGATGTCATCTTTGGAAAGACCCTGCGTCAGCTGATGGACCATGGCACCAACCATTTCAAGGTGAGCCAGTTCTTCAGTAGCGATATCATTTAACGTGGCTTTTGCTTCGGGAGTTACCATTGTGAATTTCTGACTCAGATAGCGGATTGATGCAGCCAATTCGCCGTCAGGTCCACCGAACTGCGAAAGAATGATTTTTGCCATACGGCCATCGGGCTGCGTGATTTTTACGGGGAATTGTAATTTCTTTTCATAGATCCACATTTATTTACACTCCTTTCCGGCGAAAGAAATATTTGCGTCTGCCTGCCAGGGCCAAGGGTCATTGTTCCATTCCCAATGATTTGTATTGGATGCATAGCTGCGGAAGGAGCAGAGAGGGCCATAAGCTTCTTCATATTTCATACGAACGGCATCTGCTGTTGTGATGACCTGATTGTATGCCTGAATTGCTTCGGTATTTTCAGGATGCGTGTTCAGAAACAGTGCCAGATCTACTGCAATGAAGTCCAGTTCGGATAGTTTTTTCAACAGTTCATCATGATCCATCATTATGCCTCCCTTCCAAAACGATACAGATTCCAACCGGAGCAATATGGCATGGACAGTTCGGAGAATACCGTGCCGCAAACCAGACTCTGTTCCTGATCTTTCAAATCTTCGTAGGGCTGAGTAGGGATAAAAGCCTGTGCCAGGCCAATGCGTTCCATTACGCAGGCGTTACAGTTTCCCATAGAAGCTACGGGAGTGGCGGTAAGGGTGTTTGCATTTTCTGCAGAAGCCGCCCGTGGAGAGTTTGCAGCTGACTGTGGGCAGCGGTTGTTATTGCAGACGAAGTTTCTGCACATTTCTTTCATATCATTGCCTCCTTAAGGGATTTACAATATCTATGATATGAAAAAAAGGAATAATGGTGAAAGAGCAGAATAGTATGATAGTTATTATAAAAGTAGAGTTTCTTCTATAATATATAAATATATTTATTATCGTTAATGGAACGGGAAAAAAGAATTTGTTTTTTTGTAGAAAAAAGTGTTGACAGAGGTTGGCTCATCTGTTATTATATCATTCGTTGCTGCAAAAACAGCGAGTCAACAGAATAGAACGGAAATGTACAAGAAAAAGTGCTTGACTGTGAATGAGAAATCTGTTAAAGTAATGCTCGTTGCTGCAAACGCAGCAAAGAAATGAAAAATGAATCCGAAAAGTGCTTAAAAAAGTACTTGACGAAGAAACGAAGATCTGATAAAATAATCTTCGCTGCTGAAAAAGCAGATTGATCCTTGAAAACTGAACAATGGATATGAATAACACACAACCCATAGTCAATTCAAGCAAACGGAAACGAATGCTAAATGACTTTTACCGGTTTAGCAAAACCGGACACAATTAGCCAGAAAATGATCTGGCCACGATTTAAACTTTAATATAAGAGTTTGATCCTGGCTCAGGATGAACGCTGGCGGCGTGCTTAACACATGCAAGTCGAACGAAGAAGAGTTGAATGAGAGCTTCGGCAGGATTTCTTCTCATCTTAGTGGCGG
>NZ_JBGVHV010000093.1:0-22397 GCF_045122575.1 Anaerotignum sp.
AAATTTTTCAGTTATTTATCATCTTTCCACTCCTTATTTTTGTCTTCCACTGTCATTGTTTTCAAGGAGAAGGAAAATATACAAAAAGAGCAAAACGCAGAAAATCCGCCGATCACTCAGCGGAACTTTTCTAATGTATAAGAATCTTCATCATCGATGGCAAATTCACCATTGACATGGTTATAACCCATTTTCTGATAAAACTTTAACGCATTCATTGCAGAAGCTTTTTTGTTTAACTATAAAATGAATTTAAATAAATTATTTATTATATTCCTTTAATACTGCCAATCTACTTATAAGCATATCATAATCTTTTTCTCTATTTGCAAACCAGCTTTTTTCTATTTCTGCCACTTGATTCAATCCAATTTTTTTCACAGCTACCAACGCAGCTTCTTTCTGTGTCATTCGCTGCGGCATAACTGTCTGACAATTCGATCCATCTATTGTATCATATGCATTGAAAGACAAATTGAAATCCATCAGTGGATGCAAAGAAATCAACTTGTTTTTCTTGTTATCAATAAGGAAACCCCAGTTGCCCCAATGGCGGTCCACATTACCAATCAGATAATCCAGAATATTCATCATATAAAAAGAATAAGCATCTAATCTTAAAATATATTTCATTGGATCTATCTCTTTATTTACAGCATAAATCTCAAATGCTTCTCGAGAAACAATCGAGTACTCTTTTGTAGTCATGATATCACTGATAGAAACTGCTTCACCATCATATTCACCTAGTGAGTATTTCACCTGTTTACAGTCAAAGCACTGACAAATTTTACTTGCAAGAACTTCATTTTCTACTATGTCTTCTCCACCATCTTTATAAAGCTGGAAATGATCCGTTCCCCTAATCCATGCCTTCGGATAACATCCATTTGTCGCCAGATCTTTTGCTGCTTCTTCTTTTGCAAGATGTTCATTATGCACAGAAGGCTGTTTTCCTCTTAATGATACATCTACAAGGGCATTAGCCAAATGATTTTCATATAAGTTTACTTTTTCAAAAGAAATCTTTTCACCTTTATTTCTTACCCAATAAATATCAGTTAAGGATAAACATTTATAAGTCAAAGCAATATTTGCACGCTCTTTATCAGTAAATGCCTGAGAAGCACCAATACTATTTAAAATCGCCTTAGCATATTGACGATCTAATGTCAGAATTCTGCTGGCACACCAATGATAAAAATTTGTAACGTTGTTTACTAAAATATCAATATCATTCTCTGTTTCTTCAAGATACAAACTAAACGGCATAAAGTTTTTAAAATAAATCTTACAGTGCCCCTGAGTATCTAACCACGCAACCTTTCTATCACCATGCATAATTTCATATACAGTTTTCATGCTTCTCACCACCTTTCCTGTCGTTTGATTGATTATACCACATTTTTTCAAAAAATATCTATAGTTGTAGAAAAACTCTTTCTATTCCAGTATCAAAATTCAACATAAAAAGCCGCTGTAAATCACTTTACAGCGGCTCATTTTCTTTGGTATTAGCTGGTAGTAAATCAACCACTCTTGGACTTTATACCTTTCTAGAAACCTTGATTTCAAGCCATTTCTTAACTCATCAATCGTCTATGGTCTTCTATTGCAGGGATGATACAGTTTTAAAATTTAAAAACATAAAATCTAAAATCCGCAAGTACGCCATACCAACTGATTTACATAACACGTCACACTTACAAAGACGCAGCAGAACAGAAAGCACGGTCGACTTACGAATACCTGATCGCCCTGACAGATGCCCCTGCTGTACTGACTCCCCTTCGTTTCCTACGAGAAAGAGAAATCATTCATTTCCAGAGATTGGCGAAGCACTGGATATTGCAAGGGATTATCTGCATCAGCAACACTATTTCTTCATGCAGAAGAATGGGTATAATTTAAAATAAAAAAGAAGGTAGAAATGCTTCTGCCTTTTTCACTCATTGTTGTAGATTTTCAAATAACTGCATAAAAATGGGAGAACGAGTCTCTCAACAGCGTTCTCCCGAAAATTTTTAGACCAGACCTCCGGTCTTTTTCATTAAAATTCGGTCGAAACTTCATGGTCTCCTCTCACGCCGGAACACGGCTTCCCATCGCTGTTGTTTTCTGCAAGGCCCAAGGCGCTCCCCTTCTGCCTTTCCGTTTAACGGTCGATTTGATTCAAATCGTCAGAAAAACTCATTATCCAGTTACGTTATACTTTTATTTCAAAATCCTTCATAAAATCAAACACATCATCACATTTCATCAAGCCGCTCATAATGCAGGTTCCGGCCGCCCCTATGTTGCGTACCGCATGGATGTTTTTATGATCAATGCCACCAATGCCATATACAGGAAGCGACACGCTTTCTATAACATTTTTCAGAAAGTCCAGTCCTCTGGGAGCCAGCCCTTTTTTACAATCTGTCACGAAAACATGACCTGCAGTAATGTAAGTGCAGCCCAGATTTTCTGCTGCCTGCGCTTCTTCCACCGAATGACAGGATGCTCCTATGATTTTGAATTTTTCTTTTGTTTTTTCATCCAGCTCCTGCAGGATATACAGGGGTAAATGAATATTTTCTGCTCTTAGTTCTAATGCCACATCCACAAAACTGTGCAACATACAGGGAACATGATATTTTTCGCAAATCCGTAATACTTTCTCTGCTAATTTTTTATATTCTTCTTCACTTAAATCTTTTTCCCGCAGGATGATCCCTTTGGGATGGTTTGCAGCGATCTTTTCCACCCTCTGCAAAAAATCTTCTTTGCACAGGTTTCGATTTGTAACACACAAAATATCAGACATAAAGATAATCATTCAGCACCGGCTGAAGTCCTTCCTCCGCCATATCGTCATACATTTCTGCGAAGCTGCGGTCATCATCGATCTCAAACTGTTCGTCACCTTCTGTGCCTTCCGCTTCTTTGCCTGTATATTTGCTTTCATGGTCGCCGATCCCCGTAGAAACGCCGGCAGATACTTTCGTTGCGGCAATTTTCACGATGCCGTCGCGGAAAGATTTGCTTTCGCGGGAGGATACGGTGATACCGACAAAAGGCAGGAAAATACGGTATGCACAGATGATCTGACACAGCTGTTTTTCGCCCACATCCAGCGGATTGATCTTGTCATTGTTGATAATCGGTCTCAATCTGGGGCAGGATAAGGACATTTCTGCATGGGGATATTTTCTCTGCAGGTAATATACATGCAGGGCACTGGCCAATGCATCCTTTCGGAAATCAGAAAGACCCAGCAATGCCGAGAAGGCTACGCCTCTCATACCGCCGCGAAGGGCTCTTTCCTGCGCATCGAAACGGTAAGGCCAGACGCGCTTATGGCCTAACAGATGCAGTGTCTCATATTTATCCGTATCATAGGTTTCCTGAAAAACCGTCACGTAGTCTGCACCACATTCATGGAGATAGCGATATTCCTCCGTATTCACGGGATAAATTTCCAGACCGACCATGCGGAAATATTTCCGCGCCAGTTTACAGGCTTCGCCAATATATTTCACATCGCTCTGGGATCTGCTTTCCCCGGTCAGGATCAGGATCTCTTCCATGCCGCTGTCTGCAATAACCTGCATTTCTCTTTCGATCTGCTCCATGGAAAGCTTCATGCGGTTGATATGGTTATAACAGTTGAACCCGCAGTACACACAGTAGTTTTCACAATAATTGGCAATATACAGGGGTGTGAACAGATACACCGTATTGCCGAAATGTTTGCTGGTCTCCAGTCTGGCTTTCTGCGCCATTTCCTCCAGAAACGGTTCTGCCGCAGGAGAAAGGAGTGCCTTGAAATCTTCCACAGAACATGTCTCATGGTCTAAAGCCGCCCGAACATCTCTTGCCGTATAGCTGGTATAATCATAGGCTTTCATCTGGCTCATCACCATTGCACAGACATCGGATTCGATCACTTCCATATTCGGCATATATTCCATGTGGTTGGTTCTTGCCGCAGGATTTTCTTCCAGTTCATGCTTGCGTTTCAGCATTTCGGGAGAAAGATGCTCGGAGTCCACAAAAAATTTGTTTTCCATCGCGATCCCTCCTTAGTCATGCAGGAAGCCTGTCAGTGGATCGGATGCAGATGCACCTCTGACCAACACTCTGCCCAGACCGGAAAGATAAGCCTTTCTGCCTGCTTCGATGGCCTGACGGAATGCTGCCGCCATCAGGGGAAGATCACCCGCTGTGGCAAGGGCTGTGTTCGCCATAATTGCCGCTGCGCCCATTTCCATGGCTTCACAGGCCTGAGAAGGTCTGCCGATACCGGCATCTACAATGATGGGCAGGTCGATTTCGTCTACCAGGATCTGAATAAATTCTCTGGTTGCCAGACCTTTATTGGAACCGATGGGAGATGCCAGAGGCATGATCGTTGCCGCCCCTGCATTTACCAGATCACGGGCTACATTCAGATCGGGATACATATAAGGCATAACGACAAAACCTTCGTTTGCCAGAATTTCTGTCGCCTTGATGGTTTCGTAGTTATCGGGCAGGAGATATTTGCTGTCACGCATGATCTCTACTTTTACAAAATTACCACAGCCCAGTTCTCTTGCCAGTCTTGCAATACGTACCGCTTCTTCCGCAGTTCTTGCACCGGATGTATTGGGCAGCAGCGTAACATTTTGGGGAATATAATCCAGAATGTTTTCCTGTTCCTTTGTGTTGGCTCTGCGCACCGCCAGTGTAATGATTTCCGCACCGGCATCCTTCACCGCAGATTCGATCAGTTTCAGAGAATATTTCCCGGAACCGAGGATAAATCTGGAGTTGAATTCGTGACCGCCGATAATAAGTTTGTCTTCTTTCTGCATAAATAACCCTTCTTTCTTTATGGTTCATCGTGACCGGAAAGGATCCGAAGGACCATCTGTGCCTGATGGGCTGCACAAAGCATCACACGAGGGGCTACCAGACCAATATCATCTGCCACATCGCTGACTCCATCTCCACACAAATAAAATCGTTTCATGACCCTTCTGGTTTTGATACTGTTGGCAGAACCAAGCCCTGCCATACCGGAAGCAGCGATCAGATATTTCGTATGTAATTTTTCCAAAACACCATTGACTAACATGGCTTTTGCTTCCGCATCATCAAAGGCCTCACAGATGATATCCGCATCCTGCAGAAGTTCTGTCAGATTTTCCTCCGTAACACGAACCGTATGGGTCACAATATCTGTATAGGGAGAGATCTTCTGCAGAATTTCTTGCAATGCGTCGGTTTTGCAGCAGCCAATCTGATCCGCCTGATATTGCTGCCGATGCAGATTGGAGATATCCACCCGATCAAAATCGATCAGGATCAGCCTGCCGATGCCTGCTCTTGCCAGAGAAACGGCAATATTTGAGCCAAGCCCCCCTAAGCCGCAGACGGCGACGGTGCTGTCTGTAAACCTTGCCTGCAGTTCTTTTCCATGTCTTGCTTCCAGTGTTCGCTGCATTTCCCCTTTACTCGGAATACAGCCCAAATCAGCCACCTCCTACAAAATTCACGATTTCCACACTGTCTCCATCCTGTAAAACTGTTTCCGCGTAAGTCGCTTTTGGAACAATTTCACCATTTCGTTCTACGGCAATACGCATAGGATTATAGTCTGTTGTTTTCAGATATTCCGCTACTGTTTTACCGCTGACATCCAGTTCTGTGCCATTGATCTTTACCATTCTTTCACCCCCTTCTGCAACTAAAAAGGAGTTACCTTTGATTTGGTAACTCCCTTAAAATCTTTGTCACACAGGCTTTCCTACGTTGGCATTATCCAAATCAGGTATATGGGTCGAAGATCGTTATCTCCCTCTCAGCCTGTAACACAAGCTCCCCGCTGTTTATTCAGTTGCAATTTCATTATATATCAGAAATTGTTTAAAAGCAATACTCCCTGCTCTTTACTTAAATCTTATCACGCACGTTCTAAAAATATATACTATTAAAAACACCTACATTCCAGCCAATCAACACTTCACATAACACATTACACTTACAAAGGTGCCGCAGAGTAAAAAAACGATGTACTTACGAATATTATATTAACCTGACATCACTGACTCATCAGATCTCTCCAGTTATCTTCGATCCTTTCCGCCAGATGTCTGGGGACTACAGGCAGTTCATCAGGCATTTCTGCAGACTTCCACAACAAATCATTTTTCGCCAGTACAAAACAGGTGCCATCCGCACAATTCTGATAAATTCTGTCGGCCTTATCATCAACATGAAAATCCACGAACAGATCCTTATACAGCCCTACCATTTCCCAATAGATCTCCGCTGTTTCCAGATAATTCTGCATTTCCCAGAGTTTATCCTGCATCGCGCCATAATACCACGCCTGTTTTTCCTTTGGTGCATTGAATCTTTCCCACAGTTTATCTCCAATATGTCTGTAATCTCTCCAGAGACTTCTGAGATTTGCAGTCATATCGGCCATAATGAGCAGTTTTACACGGAAAGATGCCTCATCCATTTCTTCAATTTTGTGTCTGCGTACTTCTTCCCAAGTCATATCAGGATTTTTAGTATGAGCCGCCACCAGTGCCGCTACATCCATGCCAAACTCATTCTTGATATCCATGTAAGTAGTTTCTGTATCTTCCACTGTATCGTGGAGAAGACCTGCCATCATCAGGTTATTGTCTGCCTCCATACGATTCAGGATATTCATCACTTCCAGTGGATGACCGATGTAAGGTCTGTCTGTTCCTTTTCTTACACCGCCTGCGTGTCTTTCTGTTGCAAAGCGAATCGCTTTATTCAGCAGTTCATTGGATTTTGCAGTATCTTCTTCCAGATCATATCTGTCTACGACAGACTGCATCATAGGTTTTGTAAAAGTAAAATTACTATCACCCCAAGGATTCAGGATAAAGCCTTCCACATAGGATGTGGAAAAAACCATATCGAAAAATGTATCGATAAAATTTGAAACAATCCCTGTTTCCTGCCCTTTCTGCATTTCTTCTTCATCGGTGAATGCCACCAACCATGCACCGCCGTCTTCTGTCTGCAGCTGATGCAGGTTAAAGGAATGGTCGTCGATGTCCTGATCCTCCGCCCTCCAGACGGGAATCAGAAAATGCCCGTCTGCCTGCATATTTTCACGGATCTGCATCAGGATAGCACCATAAGATTCGCCTGTTGGTTCTGCTCGGAATGCTCTAATTTTTTCAACGATCAGATGATTTTTATCCAGAAAGTTATTTTTCATAAGACATTCTCCTCAAATTTTCTCAAAACCTGTTTCATATCCCCTAAAATCGCCCCGAGCATCAGCGATCCCTCCTTCTGTTTTTACGGTCTTCTTCAATGGTTTTCTTCCATGTTGGAGGCACTGCACCACAGGAACGGCAGGCAGATACTGCGTCACATACTGCTCCGTAACTGACTGCTGTACCTCTTTTATCGCTGTGGTATTCCACCGCCATATTTTCATCCACACCGAATTTTCTCGCTTCACTGACAGCATCGATATTTGCGCCAAGGAACATGAACTCCCAGCCGTATTTTTCTTTCTGACGGCTGATCATTCTCTTGATTTCATTGTAACGATACGTTCTGCTAGCATTTTCACAGCCGTCTGTCATGATGATGAACATGGTTTTTTCGGGTCTGTCTTCTTCTCTGGCATATTTATGGACATTGCCGATATGATGAATGGCACCGCCAACTGCATCCAGCAGAGCAGTACTGCCTCTGACATAGTATTCCTTTGCTGTCATGGGCTGAATTTTATCCAGATCGACCCTGTCGTGCAGTACTTCAGAAGAATGGTCAAACAGCACCGTGGAGATATATGCCTCGCCGTCTTCCTTTTTCTGCTTTTCGATCAGACTGTTGAAACCGCCGATAGTATCCTGTTCCAGACCGCCCATAGAACCGCTTCTATCCAGAATAAAAATGATTTCTGTTAAATTTTTTCTCATAATAAAAACCTCCCCGTTTTTTCGCATCTCTTGTTTACATCTAAAGTATACGAAAACGCAGGGAGGTCGTGGTCGCCTGTCAGGCGACAATTTACGCTCCGATCAATGGATAATTGTAGGCAAACAATACCTCATTGATTTCAAATACGTTGTAGTTTTTCTGTCGAATGAAATATTCGATGATAATGTCATATTTACTGCTGTGGGTCAGGGCATAGCCTGCTCTGCCGATAAATTCCTTTGTTTCTTCCAGATCCAGTTCCAAAGCCAGTGCAAGGGCAATGGCTGTATTTTTCTTCGGCTTATAGTCAGGGTTGTTTCTGATTTTGGAAAACAGTTTGCGGTCGATATTGGCTTTTTTATATACATCGGGGTCGTTCAGGTCTTTTGCAATGAGCCAGTCCAGCAATGCTTCGGAAAATGTCATTTCTTCTTCCTGCAGCAGATCTTCCAGACTGATAGAACCACATCCTACCACAAAGTCAGGCATGATATCATTGCTTATAGGAAGTGTCACTTCTTTTAACCGTTCACGGCGTTCCCGAATCATCCTTCTTTCCAGCAGTTCCCCATAGGGCAGATTCTTTGCATATTCTTCTTCCAATTTTTCTGCCACATAATGCTCATCGATATAGGACTGCACATCCTTGAACAGTTTTTCCGAAAGGGCATAGGCCTTTTCATGGAACACAACCAGATAAACCATCATATCATGTTTCAGAAGAAAATTACTGATAGTGCTGACTGCAATCTGCAGTGCCTGATCCTTTGGAAATCCATAGTTCCCCGTTGCCAGCAGAGGAAAAGCAATCGATTCACAGCCATTTTCCTGTGCCAGTTCCAGAGATTTCCGATAACAGGAACGAAGGCACTCCGCTTCTGCTACATTTCCGCCTTCCCAGACTGGGCCTACCGTATGGATCACATATTTCGCCTGCATCCCGAAAGCAGGAGTAATTGCAGCATCACCGCGGGCAATGTTGCCGATCAACTTTCTTGCCTGCAGAAGTTCGGGGCCTGCCGCAGTATGTATGGCCGTATCCACGCCGCTTCCGATTTCGGGGTATGGATTGGCTGTATTGACAATAGCATCTGCCTGCATTTTTACGATGTCATTTCTTACGATTTCAAAAGGCATGAAATCACCTCATTCTTTAGTTTCATTCGTTTTATTATAACATCTTTTCTAATAATTTCATCACGGTTCCTTGCTTTTTATGACTTCCACCAATATTAGTCAGATTTTCTCCATCTTACAAAAATTTTCACTGGAATATCTGCCTCTCTGATGTTTCCAATCTCATATTCCATTTCATCCTTATTTAACTTTTTCTCTCAGCAAAAATCGATCATTACAAATGATACTCTGTTTTTTTGTCCCTTTTTTTGATAAAATAACATTTATTGATAAAAATTCATATTCCGTTCATTTCTATCCGATATCATTTATATATAAAAAAGCAACAAAAGAAAGGAGAACACTATGGCTCTACCTGATATGATCACTGATCTGGCTGTTATGCTATTGACCGCCGGGTTTGTAACGATCCTTTTCAAAAAAATCAATCAGCCCCTGATCCTTGGATACATTCTGGCCGGTTTCCTCATCAGTCCTTATTTCCCCATGTTTTTAAACGTGGAAGATATTGTTTCTATCGATCTATGGAGTGAAATCGGCGTTATTATTCTGATGTTCTATATCGGTCTTGAATTTAACCTGCTGAAACTGGCGCAGATGGGCGGTACCGCCGTCACATCAGCCCTGGTAAAAATACTTGGGGTTATCCTGACCGGTATTTTTGTCGGCCATCTGTTAGGACTGTCTGCTTTTAACTGTATTTTTCTGGGATGCATGCTTTCCATCAGTTCCACTGCTGTTATTCAGAAAAGTTTCGAAGAAATGGGCATTAAAAATGAAAAATATGCACAGCTGGTCATGGGTACGCTGATCATGGAAGACATTCTGGCAATTTTCATGCTGGTTATCCTCTCTACGATCTCCGTCAGCCGAAACGTTTCCGGTTCCGAACTGGCGGTCAATCTGACCCTGATGCTGTGTTATCTGGTTGTATGGCTGATCCTTGGCATTTACATGCTGCCTGCATTTCTGAACAGAGTCATCGATCTGATGACTGACGAAATGCTGCTGATCCTGTCTCTGGGAGTTTGCTTCGGCATGGTATTGATCGCAAATTTCTTAGGATTTTCTTCCGAACTGGGGGCATTTCTTGCCGGTTCCCTTCTGGCAGGCACAATACACGCAGAGCGTATCGAACAGATCACCAAAGGCGTAAAGGATATGTTCGTTTCTATCTTCTTCCTTTCTGTCGGTATGATGGTAGATCCTGCAGCCATCGTAACATACGCGCCCATGATCGTACTGATCACTCTTGTAGCAGTAATTTCCAAGCTGATCTTTGCTACGATGGGTATGCTGCTGAGCGGACAGACGATGGCCACCGCCATCAAGAGCGGCTTCTCTCTGGCTCCCATCGGGGAATTTTCCTTTATCATCGCCAGCCTCGGCGTGAGCTTAGGCGTGATGGATGCATATCTTTATCCCATCATCGTATCTGCCGCAGTGATCACGACTTTCCTGACACCTTTTCTGATCAAGCATTCGGATAAATCGATTGCCCTCCTGCAGCGCAGGCTGCCTGCATCGCTGGTTACTAAAATCGATCAGTATACCTCTTCCGAGCAGACAGAGGATGCAACAGATCAGGACTGGAATGCATATATCCGCAGATATGTTTCCCGCATCGGGATTTACGGCATTATCATGCTGGTGGTTGCCATTTCCTGCATAGAATGGCTGAAACCTGCTTTACTGGAAAAAACCGGCGAATTCCCTGCAGAATTACTGACAACTGTCGGTATCTTTCTGATCATTGCCGTATTCATCCGCCCCATGATGGATCCTCATAATAATCATTACACCTGTCTATGGCTGAAGAAAAAATCCAACCATTTACCACTGCTGGTAATGACTTTCCTGAAACTGGCACTGATCTCTTCCATCGCTATGATGCCTTTGTATGTGTTCTTTGATCTGCCTCTTTGGATCCTGTTTATCATCTGCATGGTCTATGTTCTGATCATGGCAAAAAGCGAATTTTTCTCTGTGCCCTATTTAAGGCTGGAAACACAGTTTCTGCGAAATCTGAATGAACGTATCATCGAAAATGCCAGCAAAGATGGCAATACACAGCATACATGGCTGCATGAAGAACTCCATATCATCTCCATGATCGCTCCCCATGATGCAGATTATCTGGGCGTTCCGCTGGCTTCCCTCCAGTGGGGCAAACGATTCAACGTTTATATTGTAAAAATCAGACACGGCGGAAAACAGACGATCCTGCCCGGCCCCAAAGCCGTGATCCTGCCCAATGATAAATTTTATGTTCTGGGCGACCCGAAAGCCATCGAAAACTTCTATCGTCTGGTAAAAACAAAGCCACCCAAACCACCCAGAACACTGAAAGCATTTATGGACAGCGGATATCCTGATCCTGATAATGCACTGGCCATTTGTGCCATCCATGTGACAGGTACGGAAGCATACGTCAATAAACCCTTGAGAAGCGGTATCATCCGCAGCAAATGGCATTGTGTTGTGCTTGGCCTGCAAAAAGATGGTTATCCTATCATCATGCCTGATGTTAACACTGTTATTCGTAAAGACGACCTGATCTGGGTCATGGGTTCCAACACCTATGTGGGTGCACTGGTAGCAGAAAGTTCCCTGCAGGATGTATTTGAAGAAGCAATGGAAAACACAAAAACGCTATGATTTTTGACATGATAGCATTCAAACAATCATTGCTGTATATACGATAATATCCAAGGAGAAAAGAGAATGAAAGACAGAATCATATGTATCCTTCTCACCATAATCATAACAACAGGATTCCTGCCAACAACTACTTTAGCAGCTGATCCGATCCATATTCTGGCACTGGGTGACAGCATCACCACAGGTTACGCCCTTGCAAATGCAGAGGCAGAGCGCTTCACTGCATTGCTTGGAAATGATTATGCCGTAACCAACAAAGCAGTCAACGGTAATACTGTAGCAGGTATTGCCGCACAACTCCGTAGCGGCTCTATTCCTGCACAAACGGTCGCTGCAGCTGATGTCATCACCATTACCGCAGGCGGAAACGACATCATGGGCCTGCTGTATGCCAGGATAGCAGAAGCTTATAATGCCAAAAATCATTCTAATTTTGGCGTCACTGATGTAAGCAAAATGATCAGTGGACTGAATCCATCTAATCTGACACAGCATAGTTCCCTTCTGCATATTGCCGAGCAACTGCTCAACCAAGAAAATGCAGCCTACGTGATCAACACACAGGCATTTACAGATGCACTGAAAGCCTATCAGCAAATGCTGATCGAAATCACCGCTTTGCTTAAAAGTACAAACCCCAATGCTAAAATTATCGTTGCCACCCAGTACAATCCTTATGCTGAGTTCGCAGGTAATCCACTGTTCCATTCCTTCTATAAAGGGATCGAAGACGGCGTATCCAGATTAAACGATACGATCACAGCCAGTGCCGCTGCCGGGGGATACACTGTCGCTGATGTTAAAACAGCATTTGACCTTAAACAGACGAACAGAAATGATCTTTACAACGCAGTTCCTAACATCGCGACCATCAACCTTGACTTCCATCCCAATACGAACGGCCATAGGGTGCTGGCAGATGTATTCAAAGCTGCCATCAGAGAAACTCTCTCTTCTAACACCCCCACGCCGACCTTAACCCCTGAAGTCACCCAAACTCGCGCACAGGTGATTACATTTCTCTGGCAAACAGCAGGTTCTCCTACCCCTAAAAACACAAAAATGCCCTTTACAGATGTATCTGCTGACAGCGCTTCCTATGATGCCATTCTATGGGCCTTCCAAAATGGCATCACCGCAGGTACCTCCCCGACCACTTTCAGTCCCGATATTACATGTACCCAGACACAAATGGCGGCATTTCTGCAGCGCTTTCCGAGTAACAAATAATAAATAGCCGAAACCACTGTAGCAGCGGCTTCAGAAAATATTTTACAGAAATCAAAAACCGAAAGAACCCTTGTGATCAAGGATTTCTTTCGGTTTTTTGTTTTCTTATCAGGACTCCGCCAAACAGATTTCGCCTTTTTTTAATTTACTTCACATTTTTTGCAAATTTCATCAGCATCTGTGCTGTATGCACCCGCTGCGCCTGACCTTTTGGCTGCAGTGTACCATCATCATTACCGCCGATGATCCCCGCGCCGCAAGCCCACTGCATTGCAGGAACCGCATATTCGCTGATACTGAAAGCATCTTCATAAGAGAGGATGTTGGTTTCTTCCCCTACACTGACATCATAGCCTTTATTCTTTGCGTATCTCCAGAGGATCGAAGCCATCTGCTCTCTTGTCACGACATCTGCAGCACCAAAGGTGTTATCACCATAGCCGGCCATCACCCCTGTTTCTGCCGCCCATGTGATGGCTGTTCTCTGTGGATGCGCTTCCCCTACATCGCTGAAGAAGCAATGGGTATATGTTTTCGGTTTTCCTTCCATTGCCCACAATGCTTCCGCTACCATGGCACGGGTCGTCACATCATTGAGACCAAACATGCCATCTGCTTTATTTTTCATGATCCCTTTCGACAGACAATAGGTCACCGCATCGTGGTACCACTGGTTATCAGGAAAATCGTATGTTTTGCCATTTACCTTCCCATAGCAGGGCATAAAAGCCTTATTCAGCGCTTCCAGCCATGTCATGCCATTGGCACGTTTCACATCCAGTGTATTGATCATAACTTCTCTGGTGTTCAGTCGCTTCCCGGTATCGGGGCTCATGATCGTACCTACCGCACTGACTACATAATATTTGCCGTCTACTTTACCAAGATAGATCATTTCATGTCCATTGAAACACAATGCAGAACCCATAGGCATTTCGTCCAGGATCAGGCATTTTTCTTCCAGAGACATATTTGTCATATCGATTTTTTCCATATTCATGTTCCACTGCCAGTTGCCGTTTCGGGCAATTTCCAGACCAAAGCAGGAATAAACCGTACGAACCATACCAGAACAGTCTTCCACATCCAGCATACCGCCCCAGCCATAGGCATCCCCCAGCTGATTCAGGGAAACCATAGCAATATTTTCCATGGTCAAAGGCAGATAGCCAATATGTACTTTTGCTGTTTCAGGGATCAGCGCCAGTTCTTGGCTGTAACTGCCGTCTTCATTTCTGACAGGCAGATAAACCACATAATTATGATAGGGAGAACGGTTGCCCACACGCTGATCTACATCCAGATCTGTCACCAATTCCAGCGCAGTGCCCGTTGTCAGCATACGACGGGAAGTCTGGGGAGTTTCATAGGATCTGTCGGTATAAACTTTATTGCCGTAAACCACCAGCAGTTCTTCCGAAGGCAGATCCCAGGCAGAAAGCCATTCTTCCTTATCCGCACAGATCGCAACGTCTTTTACAGGAATCCAGCCGGAACAGCTTGCAATCCGAACCTGATAATACTCTCCGTCTGCAGAAGTGGAATAAACCAGCACCGGTTCATTCACAGGCACTGCGCTCAGCGCCATATTGTCAGAGTCCTTGTCATTCGGATCATCCAGCAGGAATTTATCACTGGGGAATACCTGCACGATCGTTCTGTTGACCGCTACACCATAACGCACAGGCATCACTTCTTTTGCATTTTTATCCTGCGTATTGTCGATCATTTCCTGAAAATATGCCCAATCTGTTTTATAGCCATTTTCATCGTATGTCCAGCTCTGATAATACTGGGCATCAGACGTGGAAGATGTGCGCAGGGCATTATTTTTGGAAATACCATTGTATGTTTCAGAACCAGTTTTCAGATCCATCACCATCGTGCCTTCCGCCAGGGCTGTATCACGGTTAAAGGCAGTGATTTCTTCCTGTGTCAGAATAACATCTCTGTATCCTTCATGATAATCCGCCCAGAAAGATGCATGCGACATTTCTGCGGTCACATCCGGCATATAGGAAACAGCTGCCAGCACCGGCTGTACCGTAGATACAGAAAGCATCGCTGCCAGAGAAAGACTGATCCATTTTTTTGAATGATGTAACATCATAAAATCCTCTCCTTTTTTCTTTTTCTGTTTATTATATCATTCCTTACCTGCTTCGTCACGAAGCCTTTCAAAGAAAATGCAAAATACAGAAAAAAAGAGAGCGGTAAAAACCACTCTCTTTTATCACGTTCTCTTTTTTATTTTGCTGCTTTCAGTTCTTTATTTACCTTTTCAACATCCAGTTTGGACATGATCAATGTGATCACAATCAGGATCACTACAGGCATCCAAAGATACATAAAGGACAGCATGTTTACGCAAGACTGAGGCTGAACCTGCAGGCTGCCGTCAAAGCCGCTGAAGTCCATCAGCCAGCCGGTGATCGCCATACCCAGGCCGCCACCCAGTTTCAGGCCAAAGGATGTGCAGGAATACATTGTACCGTCTACACGTTTGTTCTTTGTCAGGTATGTATATTCAGAGCAGGATGCGATAACAGCGTTCATACCACCCTGCCAAGGGCCCATACCAAAAGCACCTACTGCTGTAAACACCAGCATCATGGGGATGCTGCCGAAATATGCTGCAACTGCCACCATCGCACGGCCGAAGATACATGTTGTAAAGCCAATCAGATTGGGTTTATAAACACCGCCCCATCTTTCTACCAGATGAGGTGTGATCACCAGTGCGATGATCAAAGGGATATTGATCGCCCAGGAGAATTTAGGATACAGGCTTTCATTGAACAGTACATACATCATGTAGAACAGACCAACGTTCAGCATTGCCTGATAGATCTGCTACAGCAGATAGATGGAGCTGATCATCAGATAGTATTTGTTTGCGATCAGCAGTTTTGCACCATCGATCAGTGTATATTTTTCTTCTCTTTCTTCTTTCTCTTCGCTTCCTTCTTTCAGCTCTTCTTCAGACAATTCTTTTACAGACAGAGCAGAAATAGTATTCACGATCAGACCGATCACAGAATAAATGATCGCAACTGTTCTCCAGCCTTCGGCACCGCCACCCATTCTTTCAACGAAAGCAAGAGTGACAGACTGGATGATCAGGCTGGTGGAAAAGGCAAAGATGAAACGATAGGAACCCATTTCCACCTGTTCTCTGCTGTTTTTTGTAATCAGAGCTGTCAGTGCAGAGTAAGCGATATTGTTTGCTGTATAGAACACAGCGTTCAGCAATGTATACGCAATGAAGAACCATGCATACTGTGCTTTAGGGCCAATATTTACAGGAACCGCAAAGATCGCTGCCAGTGTGATGGCACAGCCGATATAACCGTACAGCATCCAGGGCTTCGCTTTCCCCATTTTTGTTTTTGTTTTGTCGATCATCGTACCAAAAAATACGTCTGTCACACCGTCCATCAGTTTGGACAGAGCGATCAGTGTACCTACGATGCCGGCGTCCATGCCAATAACGGTTGTCAGATAAACTATTACAAAGGCGGACAGGAAAGCATATACCACGTTGCCGGCAATATCACCGGAGCCATAACCAACCTTGTTATACCACTTTAAATACTTTCTTCCATAAATTATTCCCCCTGAATTGCGTATACATTACTGATGTGCATGCATAAAAGAACGTCCCCTGATTCTGTTAGTTCTGATAAGGTTTCATTGTCAGCTGGAATACAAAGTTTTTCTGATCCAGTCTGTATTTACCTAATACTTCGGGGCCGCAGCTGTTGGAACCAATACCATTCTGCGCATAGTCCAGGCACAGGATTGTGTTTTCCGCGGGTACCAGTTCGAAGTTGTGTTTCTTTTCTGTCAGTTCTTCCTGTGTATAGATAGAAGCATTGAAGGAAAAACCGTTTTCAGAGAATACCGCCAGGCCGCTGTCTGTTCCTTCTGCCATTACATAAGAACAGTCATAGTGGCTGCCATTTTCCTGAGGTCTTGTGTAATCCTCATGCAGCTGTGCTGCTTTTGCAGAATAGAGACCATGGGAAGCTGCTCTATGTTTATCGATATAGCTTTCCATAGGACCCATGCCGTAGTAGCTGATACCATCCATATCTTTTTTCAGATGCAGACGGATACCGAAACGAGGCAGCATAGGGAATTCAGGGCATCTTTCTACATTCATTTTCATGGAAATCATACCCTGACCATCGATCATCCATGTTGTATCCATTTTGAGGATCTTCTGTACTGCATCCGCTGCCAGAGACATTCTTGTATGAATCACAACACAACCATCCTGCTGCTCTACTTCTGTTTCATACGCACGTGTTTTTGTTTTGTCAAATCTTGCACGATACCATTCCAGTTTGATATACATATCGTTATCTGTAGGTGCGCGCCAGATATTCACTTCCATAGGTTTTTCGATCTGATCGATACCGTTAAATTCCAGTTTTGTGAACAGACCTGTACGTTTATCCAGACAGTAACGGAAGTTTTCACCGCTTACCATTACTTCTTTTACAGTTTCTTCTACCTGTAGATCTTTACCTGCTTTACCAAACTGTTCCAGTGCTTCTGCAACCTTCTGGTTTCTGCTGTCTGCATTATCCAGAGGAACTTCATCAAAACCAAGCAGATGACCTGCAGGAACCAGTGCTGTCGCATTTACAGAATAATAGCTGATTTTCAGGAATGCACGGCCTTTTTCAGGTACGGAAACGGGTACTTCCAGCACTGCTGTTTCAAAAGGCGCAATATCATGACCTGTCAGTTCACCGGACTGCAGTGTCTGACCATCGCAGTGCAGTTCATACATCATTCTGATCGCATCTTTTGTATTTGTGAAATCCAGATAGCTCTGCAGTGTAACCTGTTTTGTTGCCTGATCAAACGCTTTCACTCTGACAGGACGATAAACATTTTTATATTCCATCAGGCCTGTATGAGGTCTGCGGTCAGGATATACCAGACCGTCCATGCAGAAGTTGCTGTCATGCACTTCTTCGCCGTGGTCACCGCCGTAGTAGTACATTGCTCTGCCGTCTTCCGCCTGACCTTTATAGATCGCATGATCGCACCATTCCCATACAAAACCGCCGCACATGATATCATTTTCATGGAACAGCTGGAAATGATCTTCGAAGTCGCCAGGACCATTGCCCATTGCATGGCTGTATTCGATCAGGATAAAAGGCTTGTCTGGATCATTGTTCAGATATTCATCCACTTCATGGAAGAGAGGATACATACGGCTGAACAGATCCAGATTGGAGAAATCATATTTACGATTTTCACCGTGGTATCTTGCACTTTCGAACTGTGTCAGTCTGCTGTTATCGAAGGATTTTGTCCATTTCAGGGATTCTTCGATAGTGCAGCCGTAAGCGCATTCATTACCCATAGACCAGATCACGATACAAGGACGATTCTTTTCTCTTTCCACGCAGCGTTTTACTCTGTCTACCGTTGCTTCGATATATTCGGGATTATCGGAAATTGTTTCATTCCAACGTTTGCTCTTATATTCAAATTCGTTATTTTCGTAATAGATTTCACAAGGGCCATGGCTTTCATTATCCGCTTCGCCTACTACGTAGAAACCGTATTCATCACAAAGCTGATAGAAATAAGGTGCATTGGGATAATGGCTGGAGCGGATCGCATTGAAGTTATGCAGCTTCATCATTTCCATGTCCTTCTTCATCTGTGCAATACTGATCACTGGACCTGTGACAGGATCGGAATCATGTCTGTTAACACCATGAAAAACGATTGGCCTATCATTTAATTTCACTACGCAGTCTTCAATAGAGATTTTTCTGATCCCGACACGGTCTGTGATCACCTCATCGGCAGTTTCGAAAACAATTGTGTACAAATAAGGAGTTTCTGCATTCCACAAAGTAGGTTGTTCGATTTCGAATACTGCTGTTGTGTTGTTTTCTTTACTTTCTTTAATTTCTTTTGTACTTAATACCGCACCTTCTTTGTTCATCAGAGTAACTTTTGTAGGAACGGTTTTATCAAAATAAGTAATTTCTGCTGTTACTACAGCTTTATCTTTAGTATGTTCTGTTTTGATGAAATAGTCGAAGATGCCTTCCTTAGGTCTATGCAGCAGATAAACATCTCTGAAGATGCCGCTCATACGGAATTTATCCTGGTCTTCCATATAGCTGCCGTCACACCATTTCAGCACCAGTACTGCCAGACGGTTTTTACCTTCCTGCAGAACATCTGTCAGATCAAATTCGCTTGTGGAGCGAGAAACCTGACTGTAACCGATATATTTGCCGTTGACCCACACATAGAAGCAGGAATCAACGCCTTCAAAGACAAGATATGCATTGGGTGCATCATCTTTTCTCTTGTAGTCGAAATCCCACACATATGCACCGCAGGGATTATCCTGGGGTACATATGGAGGATCGAAAGGGAAGGGATAACGAATATTAGTATATTGATGAGAGTCGTACCCAAAATTCTGCCAAGCCCCGGGAACAGGGATGGAATCAAACTGACTCACATCAAAATTGTTCATGTAAAATTCTTCTTCCAGATCATAGATACTGGAGAAATATTTGAATCCCCAGTTGCCGTTCAGCAGCTGAAATCTATCGGATTCTTCTCTATTTTCTACCAGATTGTGCATCATTCTGGATGCCGGAATGTAGTAACTTCTGTTAGGCATCGTATTTTCATGCAACATATGGGGATCTTCATAATATTTTTTAATAATCATTCTGTACACCTCTGTGTTGTCTTTATTATAAATTTTCTTTTCAGAGAGAACCATAAATTCAATTAGACAAAACATGCATAAAATGATACAATTATTGATAAGAAATCTCATTAAGATACATAAATCAAATTCGTAAGTCTAATTTTCATATATGGAGGATGATATTTATGTACATGGATTCCGCCTATTGGCACAATAAAGTGCTTGATTTTAAAGACAAAAGCCGCCCTTTGTTTGTCTGCAGCTGCGGCACGTATCATTTATTTACCAAACCCAAGCTGCCGACCCATCGTCCCAGAGGACGTTTGGACTACCAGATACTGTATATCGCTTCCGGGAAAGCCCACTTCTTTTTCAACGGTGTTGAAAAAATTGTGAATGCCGGAAACATGGTCATTTATCGACCCAAGGAAGAACAGAGATACTTCTATTACAGCATAGACCATACAGAAGTATACTGGCTCCACTTCACGGGAAGCAATGTAAAAAATATCATACGAAAATATGGGATCTCTGATGATATGCACGTGATCCATACAGGCACTTCTCTGGAATATAAGAGAATCTTCCTGCAGATCATTCAGGAACTGAAACTTTGCAGAGAAGACTACGAAGAGCTGCTGGTAACATATCTTCAGCAGCTCTTGATCCTGATTCATCGTGCCATTAACAGCAAACCCCGCAACAAGAACCACGCCTTGATGCAGGAAATGGATGCTGCTGTTCGTTATTTTCACGAAAATTATAATAAACCCATCAGCATTGAAGCTTATGCGGCTGAAAACCATATGAGCGTCAGCTGGTTTATCCGCAGTTTCAAAGAATATACGGACGCTACCCCTGCCCAATATCTGCTCTCTATTCGCATTTCCAACGCGCAGACGCTATTGGAAACAACTTCCTATAATATCACTGATATCGCAGAGATCGTCGGTTATGACAATCCTCTGTATTTCAGCCGCCTCTTCAAAAAGCAAAACGGGATGTCTCCTTCGGATTTTCGCAAGCATTTGCAAAGCGAACCGCCGCAGACAATCACTTGATTTTAATTTTAATTTTAATTTTAGTTTTCGTTTTTATATCCGTATGGATGGTTTTTATGCCATTTCCATGCGGATTTTATAATTTCACTCAGGCTATCGTGTTTAGGATTCCAGCCCAGGATAGTTTTTGCTTTATCGCTGGATGCGATCAGCACAGCAGGGTCACCTGCTCTTCTTTCTGTTTCCACTACTTTGATGGATTCGCCGGTTACTTTTTCCGCCATTTCGATAACTTCTCTTACTGTGAAGCCTACGCCGTTACCCAGGTTGAAGATATCACTCTTGTTGCCTGCCATCAGATATTTTACAGCCAGGATATGTGCTGCTGCCAGGTCTGTTACATGGATGTAGTCTCTGATGCATGTACCGTCTTTTGTAGGATAGTCTGTACCGAATACAGCAATGTGTTCTCTTTTACCCAGAGGCACCTGCAGGATCAGGGGGATCAGATGTGTTTCGGGGTTGTGTGCTTCACCGATTTCGCCGCTCTTATGTGCGCCGCATGCGTTGAAGTAACGCAGGGAAACATATCTCATACCGTGTGCTTTTTCTACCCATTTGAACATTTTTTCCATGGAAAGTTTTGTTTCACCATACGCATTTGTAGGTTCTGTTTTGTCACCTTCCTGAATAGGAATACGTTCGGGTTCGCCGTATGTTGCTGCAGTGGAAGAGAATACGATCTTATCGATACCGTGTGCTACCAGAGCTTCCAGCAGTGTTTTTGTACCGCAGATGTTGTTGTCATAGTATTTCAGGGGATTTGTCATGCTTTCGCCAACCTGAGAGTTTGCTGCGAAGTGGATCACTGCATCGATATCTTTTTCTTTGCCCAGTACTGTGTCCAGGAAGTTTCTGTCTCTCAGGTCACCCTGATAGAATGTTGCTTCGGGATGAACTGCTTCCGCAAAGCCTGTTTCCAGATTGTCGATGATTACTACTTCTGCACCGTTTTCGATCAGTTCATATACTGTATGAGAACCAATATAACCTGCACCGCCTAATACCAATACTTTCATTTTCACATCTCTCCTTTATACAAATTTGTAAATTGTTACTGTGTGATACATTTCACCCTTCTTAAAAATAGGAGAAGGGAAATTTTCATGATTTACTGCGTCGGGGTAATACTGTGTTTCGAAACATACCCCCTGACGGTTTTCATATACCACGCCGGATTTGCCCAGTTCTTTGGAAATGAAGTTGCCTGTGTACATCTGCACACCGGGAAGGTCTGTATATACTTCCATGGAAATGCCGCTCTTTTCGGAAGATGCTTCTGCAACCTTCGCCAGCTGACCGTTATTGTTCAGGCACCAATTGTGGTCATAACCGTTACCGAAGATCAGTGCTTCATATTCCGCACCGATTTCTTTGCCGATCGCTTTTTTCACACGGAAATCCATGGGTGTATTTTCTACGGGAACGATTTCCCCTGTAGGGATAGATTCTTTGTTTGCTCTTGTGTAGCTGTCTGCATCGATCCAGACTTCATGATCCAGTACATTGCCGGAATCATGGCCGTTCAGATTGAAATAGCTGTGATTTGTCAGGTTGATGATCGTATCTTCCGCAGGCATTGCGTCATATTCGATCTTAACCTCATTTTCATCTGTCAGAGTATATTTTACTTTCACATCCAGCGCACC
>NZ_JBGVHV010000094.1:0-12924 GCF_045122575.1 Anaerotignum sp.
CTTCTGAAGGGGGACACCTTTGACACCTTCCATTTCCGTCAGGGAGAACTCTCCACCTTCGCCTCTTTCCTCATGGAAGGCAAGCGCAACATGGATTTTTACGGCACGGAAGAACTGGAACAGGGGCTTTCCCGCTATGTGCGCTGGGAAGAAATGCGTCCCTTTGTGTTTCAGGCCATCAAGGGAAACAAGCTGCCCAAAAGCATCAAAATCGTTTTTTCCCTGCCCGATGAAAAACTGGAACATCTGCCCAATACTTCCGCTGCCTTTCTGAATATCCTCTTTAGGGAAAATACGGTACTTTGCACCACCGCCATCTCCCAGACCAGTTTTTCTCTAGATAAAAGCAGTGAAAAACTGTGGGAAGAATATGTACTGAAATTTTTCAAAAAGAACGACATCGGCATCCAGCTGAAAAAAGACTGATGCACAAAATGCGCGTATACCCTTGATTCCTATTGACTTTTCCGCACTTTTTGGTATGCTTGTATGGACAATTTTTCACAAAAGATAAGGAGCGTATATTTATGAAATCAAGAAAGATCCTGATGTCCATCTGCGGTGTGATGATCGGTGCTGTCAGTGTCGGCTTTTTCAAACTGGCCGCCCTCGGCGTAGATCCCTTCCAGACCTTCATGTGCGGCATCAACCAGATGATCCCTATTTCCTTCGGCACATTATACGTCATCGTAAATGCCGTACTTCTGCTTTTTGCCCTGATTTTTGACAGACATTATATCGGCATCGCCACTTTCATCAATCTGTTCCTGCTGGGCTATGTGGTGGAATTCACCCATCAGACCCTGTTGGGCATCTTCCCCGATGCTTCCCTGATGATCCGCATCACCAGCCTTGTATTCGGTTTTGTGGCTCTCTGCTTCGGTTCTTCCGTATACATGACCGCCGATCTGGGGGTATCCACCTACGACGCCGTTGCGCTGATCATGGCAAATAAATGGAAACTGGGCAAGTTTAAATACATCCGTATTGCCACCGATGCAGTCTGTGTGGTTCTGGGTATCACATTATTTCTGCTTGGCGACGGAAAAATTTCCGCGATTCCCACTTTTGTCGGTCTGGGAACGATTCTGGCGGCTTCTTCCATGGGCCCTCTGATCGATTTCTTCAACCGAAAAGTATCTATTCCTTTTCTGGAAAAGGCAAAAAAATAACAAAAAAACGCTCTGTCCTCCATGGGACAGGGCGTTTTCTGTTTGCATCATTTTTCTGTTTCATAGGGCCAGTCCTTGATGCCCCCAAATTCATATACCCGGGTATATCCCAGTTCAGCCAATGCCTTGGCTGCGGTTTTGCTGCGGTTTCCGCTGCGGCAGTAGACCAGAACCACCGTATCCTTTTCCGGGATCACACCGGTAGCCGTATCCTCATCGATCATGCCTACCGGAAGCAGCACTGCCCCGGGGATATGCCCCTCATCGTATTCTTCCTGTTCCCGCACATCCAGAATCACGAAGTCTTTATTTTCCCCTTCCATCATCTGTTTCGCTTCTTCCGCCTTGATCTGCTGATAGCCCACAGGCTCCTCTGTCGTCATCCGGCAGCCGGTCAAAAGCAATAACAGGAGTATATAGATCCATTTTTTCATCAGTTCTCCTCTTTTCTCTGTTTTTCTATATTGTAGCATGTCCAGTCTTTTGTTTCCAATACGGTTTTTCTTACAAAAAAAGGATCAGATTTCTCTGATCCCGATTTTTTATGCCACAACTGCATGACCTCTGACAACGGTACCTTCCACACGATTCATGCTGGAACGCACTACCAGAGGGATATTACATTTTTTTGCCAGTTCCACACAACGGCTGTGCAGCACTTCTGCACCATTCAGTGCCATCTGCAGCATATCATCATAGGAGATTTCCGCCAGTTTTCTTGCAGTAGGTACTTTGCGGGGGTCTGCTGTATAAACGCCGTCCACATCTGTATAAATTTCGCAGGCATCTGCATTGAGGGCCGCTGCCAGCGCTACTGCTGTCGTATCAGAGCCGCCTCTGCCCAGTGTTGTGATATCGTTATTTTCTGTAATGCCCTGAAACCCTGTTACGATCACGATTTTTCTCTGTTTCAGTTCATCCATGATACGGTCTGTTTCAATGTTTGTGATCTTTGCATTGCCATGTACGTTTGTTGTATGGATCTTTGCCTGATACGCATTCAGGGAAACCGCAGGCACACCCATTGCTTCCAGTGCCATTGCCATAAACGCCACAGACATCTGTTCCCCGATGGACAGGAGCATATCCATTTCTCTTTCGGAGGGATTGGGATTGATCGCCTTTGCCTGGGCAATCAGTTCATCGGTATGTTTGCCCATGGCAGACAGTACAACAACAACATCGTTACCTTTGTTATAGTCTTCCAGACATCTTTTTGCTACATTGAAAATACGTTCTTTATTTGCAACCGATGTACCGCCGAATTTTTTTACGATCAACATGGTCAACACTCCTTTATCCCAACAGACCTTCGCTTTCATTTTCTTTTCTTATTATATTCAGCATGACTTGCAAAGAAAACGCGATTTATGCTATGATTATTGCAAATAATGCTATCAGAAAGGAGACAGCCATGGAAAACGGATATGAAAAACGAGGATATCTATTGGATGATTTCCGATTGTTTCATCTGAAAGACAAAGAAGGCACCAATGTGGACTACCACTATCATGAATTCTGCAAACTGCTGATGCTGCGCAGTGGCAGCGGCGGCTATACGGTAGAGGGGCATCGCTATTCTCTGGAAACAGGAGATATCGTACTGATCGGCAGCCATTGTGTACATCGACCGGAATTTGAGCATGGCCTCCTCTATGAAAGGGTCATCATCTATATTTCTCCCGAATTCCTGCGGCAGCAGTCTGTACCCGATTGTCAGCTGGAAGAGATCTTTCGCGGAGAACAGGGACATGTACTGCATCTGAATGATCCCGACGCCCTATGGGCGGTCTCCGATGCGCTGGAACAGGAGCTGGCAAGGGATGATTACGGCAGAGTGATTCTAAGCAACGGGCTTTTGCTGCGCCTGCTCATCGAAATCGCCCGTAGTATCCGTGACCCCAAAACCACCTTCTCCACCCCCATTACGCCCACGGACAGCCGTATCCTGGATATCCTGCGCTATATAGATGCCCACCTGACGGAAGATCTTTCCATTGATCTGCTGGCAGATGAATTTTTCATCAGCAAATTTCACATGATGCGCCTGTTCAAACAGGAAACAGGCCGTTCCATCCATGATTATCTGCAGGAACGCCGTCTGCTTCATGCCCGCGACCTCATCCGTCAGGGCATTTCCGCTACCGACAGCTGCTTTCAGTCCGGCTTCCGCAGCTATTCTTCTTTTACCAGAGCCTATGCCAAGCATTTCGGCACCACGCCCACAGGAAGAAAAGGCAGTTCTGCCCCTGCGGATGAAACTTACGAATAATACAATTCCAATTTGTTAGCACTTGATTTGATTGAGTGCTAATTTTATCTTGACTTTTCTTTTCCCAATGATAAAATATATTTTGTGAGACAAAAACAGCGGCGATTTCGCCGCTTTCCCTTTTCAAAAATCACCCCAAGGAGGTCATTATCATGCAGGAAAAAGGCAATCTTTCCATTAACAGTGAAAATTTCTTACCTATTATTAAAAAATGGCTCTACACAGATAAGGATATCTTCATCCGTGAACTGGTATCCAATGCCTGTGACGCAGTGACAAAGCTGCAGAAACTGAACATGATGGGCGAAGCAGACATCCCCACAGACGAAAAATATGAGATCCATGTGGTTCTGAATCAGGATCACAAAACACTGCAGATCAAAGATAACGGGATCGGTATGACTGCCGATGAGATCAAAAAATACATCAACCAGATCGCATTCTCCGGCGCAACCGATTTCCTGCAGAAATTTCAGGAAAAAGGCGAAGGCGAAAATGAAATCATCGGCCACTTCGGTCTGGGCTTCTACTCTGCTTTCATGGTAGCAGATAAAGTAGAGATCGATACCCTGTCCTACCAGAACGGCGCGGCAGCAGCCAAATGGCTCTGCGAAGGCGGCATTGATTACGAAATGGAAGCCGGCACAAGAACCGAAAGAGGTACGACCATCACACTGTATATCGGCGCTGACGGGGAAGAATTCCTGAACGAAGCAACCCTGTATGAAGCAATGACAAAATACTGTTCCTTCATGCCCGTACCCATCTTTGTGGATGTTCTGAAAGAAGAAACAGAAGAAGAAAAAGCCGCTGCGAAGAAGGCAGCACAGCACGTTTCCATGGAAGAAGCCATGGAACTGATGCAGAAAGATCAGGATGCAGAAGAAGCTGCGGAAGAAAAAGAGGAAGAACCCGTTCCCATGAACGACACCAACCCTCTGTGGCAGAAAAAACCTTCCGAATGTTCCGACGAAGACTATAAGGCTTTCTACCGCAAAGTATTTGGCGATATCAACGATCCCCTGTTCTGGATCCATCTGAACATGGACTATCCTTTCCGCTTGAAAGGTATCCTGTACTTCCCCAAACTGACAGACCAGTTCGATATGCGTGACGGCGAAGTCAAACTGTACTGCAATCAGGTTTATATCGCAGATAACGTAAAAGAAGTCGTTCCCGAATTCCTGCTGCTCTTAAAAGGTGTTCTGGACTGCCCCGATATGCCCTTGAACGTTTCCAGAAGTGCCCTGCAGAACGATGGTTATGTAGAAAAAATGAATGCCTACATCACAAAGAAAGTGGCGGACAAACTGAATCAGCTCTTCAAAAACGACAGACCTGCCTTCGAAGGCTTCTGGGATGATATCAACATCTTCATCAAATATGGCTGCATGAGAGAAGAAAAACTCTACGATAAAGTAAAAGATGCTCTGCTCTTGAAAACAACAGACGGCGTTTACGAAACCGTTTCCGAATATCTGGAAAAGAACAAGGAAAAACATGAAAATGTGATCTACTTTGCCCATGACGTAAATCAGCAGGCACAGTATATCCGTCTGTTCCAGGAACAGGGTCTGGAAGCGGCCATTCTGGATACGCCCGTAGATAAACCCTTCGTTTCCTTCCTGGAATACAAAAATCAGGATATCAAACTGAAAGTACAGCGTGTAGACGCAGACATCGATTCTCTGCAGGAAAAATCCGATATTGAGGATTCCGAAGCGAAGAAACAGGCCGCTGAGTTTGAAAAGAACCAGATGCAGGATCTGTTCCGCGCTGTCGTTTCCAACGATAAACTGACCGTAAAACTGGAAGCACTGAAGGCAGAAAAGGTTTCCGCCATGATCCTGCTTTCCGAAGAATCCAGACGTATGATGGAAATGATGGAAGCTTATGCAAATAACGAAGAATTCAAAGCCATGTTTGCAGGTATGAAGCCCGATGAAACACTGGTACTGAACAAAAACAACAAACTGGTACAGACACTGCTTTCCATGATCGGCAAAGAAGAAAAGAAAGCTGATGCAGATCTCTTGAGCCGTCAGATGTACGATCTGGCACTGATAAGCCACAGACCTCTGACTTCCGATGAAATGACAACCTTCATCGACAGAAGCAACCTGCTGCTGGAAAGACTGGCTGAACTGGAAAAATAATATTATTCTGACAAACAAAAAGACCGCTGACGAAATTCTCGTCTTCGGTCTTTTTTTATGCAGCTTCTGTTCTGATCAAATGACCTTCCTGCACCGCAGCAAATGTCGCCACAGCACCTATCAGAACCGCACTATATTCTAAATCAATCACCTGCAGGGTCAACGGCAGCAAAAACAACAGTAATCCTGTCAGTTTATTCATCATCGTGTGCAGGGTGAAAATTTTTCTCCTGAAAAGAATTCCCCATGCGATATTACAAACTTTGATCCCTGCAATGATCATGCACCAGAACCACATCCACGCAGGAAGATCCATGACAGGCAAAATTTTACCCAGAGATACCGCCACAAACAAAAAATCCGCAAAAGAATCCAGTTTTTCCCCGAATTTGCTGACAGAACCCGTTTTTCTGGCAATGGTACCATCCACCATATCCGTAACCCCGCAAAGCAGATATAAGATATAAAACGAAATAGAAAACACCGGAAAAACCAGTAATAGAATGGCTCCGAAAATACGACCGCCCGTTATGAAGTTGGCCGTCTGTTTCTTCATATTCATCCCCCGTTTCCACTTATTTCAGCCGACGGATCTCATTCTGCAAATTCTCCAGAAATCTGCCTGCATGAGCACCATCCATCTGTGTATGGTGGAACTGGAAGGAAACAGGCAGTTCATATCTGAACCATTTCTTTCTGTATTTCCCCCAGAAAAGGAATGGATTATGGAAAATGCCGCTGTTCATACCAACCACGCCGTCGATTTCCGTATCCACAATAGCAGAGGTGCCGATGACCATGCTGTCCTCAGATAAATCTCTATCCTGACAGGTCTTTGCCACCTGTTTCGTATACTTCATGTATTCCCGATGGAATGTTTTCAGATCATCTGAAAATAAGATATCGCAGGAACTCACCTGATTTTCTTTATTCATTACGATGGTGTTGACTGCAATGGTATCATATTCCATCAATTTATCACCAACAGGAAGAATATAAAATTCTTTGATATTTGCAGCTGCTTTGCCAATGCAGTAATCCAGCAGCATATTAAATTTCAGTTTTCTCTTCCTGGATACCTTCGCCAGGTTGGTCACATCCAAGGTTTTGAAAAAAGTTACCATCGGATTTGGTGCTTTCATCCACAATGCATAAGCCATGGCTCTTGTGGTATCCTTCGGGTCGATTTCTCTCGCCATCTCCTATCCCTCCTGTTCTGATTTTATTCTTTTTCCCCTTCATTGGCTTCTTCCATGGTCAGTTCTTCCACAGGTACCTGCTCAATGAACTGTACCTTCACCACAGCCTGCGCCCAGTTCAGAGAAACCTTGGCATGTTTGTTTTTCTTTTCCGCTTCTTCCTTAAAAATCTTGAGGAAGTCCTGCACGATTTCTCTTGTCATGTAGCCGCCGCGCCAGTGGAAAATGAGGGTTCTCCCTTTTTTCACCGCCTGCATGGAGCGTTTCTGCACGTCCTCCATCTTTGTAAAAGAGAGTTTTTTCTCTTTGTAATAAAACCGTTCCCCATCCTCACAAACAGGCATCTTCCAGACCAGTCTTTCGTGGTCACGGAACATCTGCTTATCATTCAGCAGGAAATAGTCGTAACGAATCTCATCGGGATTGCCCAGAGAATTATCGAAAGTGCAATCCAGATGATAATATTTCTTGTCCACCTTTACGATGTTCCATGCATGGCGGTATTTCACACCTTTTTCAGGATTATTTCCCGAAAGGGCAATGACGCACCAGAGATTCAGGGCATCACAAAGGATCTTCACCGATTTGGCAATCCCTTCACATACCCCCACCCCATGCCCCAGAGGGCCGATGATTTCATGGGAATACTGTTTTTTCAGCTTATCGTAATGGACATTCTGGCAGATGAAATCATGGATATACAGAAGTTTTTCCATCTCCGTTGCCTTCATCATGGGTCTTGCCAGTTTTTCCACCCTCGCCTGCAATGCTTTCTGATGATCTTTGATCTTCCCTTTTTCGAAAAGATATTCGGGGATCATTTCCGCATTGCTGCCGTCGGGATAATAGCGGTATTTGAAAGTTCCTGCATAAAACAGTTGGGGATGATCCAGACGCAGTTTCATAAAAACATCAGTCAGTTCCCTGTTTTCCAATAAAGGCACAGGAAAAGACGGAGCCAGAGACTGCAGCCCCGCTTTGATGGCGTTGTAACTATTCTGCTGTGGTTTTGTCAGGGTATTGTAATAATACTGTTCCATTTCCAAATCCTCTTACAGTTCGATTTCCAGTTCTACAGGACAATGGTCAGAACCCATCACCTGTGTGTGGATCTTCGCATCCACCAGTTTTTCCCGCAGACTTTCGGATGTTACATAATAGTCGATTCTCCAGCCTGCATTCTTTTCTCTTGCTTTGAAGCGATAACTCCACCAGGAGTAAATTTCTTTCATATCGGGATAGAAATGACGGAAGGAATCCACAAAACCTGCTTCCAAGAGTTCTGTGAATTTCCCGCGTTCTTCGTCAGTAAAGCCGGCACTTCTGCGGTTGGTTTTAGGATTTTTCAGGTCGATCTCGTTATGTGCCACGTTCAGGTCACCGCAGATGATGACGGGTTTCTTTGCATCCAGACCTTTTACGTACGCGCGGAAAGCATCATCCCAGCCCATGCGATAATCCAGACGGGCATTTTCCGCCTGAGAGTTGGGTGTATAAACAGTCACATGATAGAAATTTTCAAATTCCATTGTGATCACACGGCCTTCGTGGTCATGTTCTTCCACGCCGATGCCGTAAGTCACGTTCAAAGGTTCTTTCTTTGTAAAAGCGGCTACACCGGAATACCCTTTCTTTTCTGCGTAGTTCCAGTACTGATGGTAGCCTTCCAGTTCCAGATCGATCTGACCTGCCTGCAGTTTTGTCTCCTGCAGAGAGAATATATCCGCATCGGCTTCTTTGAAATAATCCAGAAAGCCTTTGCCTACAGCGGCTCTTAAGCCGTTTACGTTCCAGGAAATCATTTTCATAAATTCATACCTCCTTTTTGCCATTAAGTATACCAGAATCCTCGGGTTTTGTCTTGCTCCACAATGAAAAATATTATAAAATGAAATATTATAACAGAAATACAAAGAAAGGATGTTTGCACATGAATATCCAGATTTATGGTTCCAAAAAATGCTTTGATACCAAAAAAGCAGAGCGTTATTTCAAAGAAAGAAAAATCAAATATCAGTATATTGACCTGCATCAGTTCGGCATGGCAAAGGCAGTCTTTGATGCGGCAAAAAAATGCATCCCCGTGGAAGATATGATCGACCGCAAGGCAAAAGCCTATACCAAACTGTATATGGATTACATTGACGAATTGAAACGGGAGCCGACCCTGTTTGAAAATCCCGAACTTTTTGCCACCCCCATCGTGCGCAACGGGAAACAGTTCACACTGGGCTTCTGCCCCGATATCTGGAAAACCTGGGAATAAGGAGGAAACGTTATGAAAATCGCATTAGGACAAATCGACATGGGTTTTGAAAATAAAGAATACGCCATGGGCATCTGCGCCCAGCTGATGGCAGAAGCAAGGGAAAAGGAAGTAGATCTCATCGTTTTCCCTGAAATGACCCTGCCCGGCTTTACCCTGAACCCCGAAACTTACGGCGAAGACAGACAGAACAGCAAAACCATGGCTTTCTTCAAAGAAGAAGCGAAGAAAAACGGTGTTGCAGTCTGCTATGGCCTGCCTGTATACGAAAACGGTGTTTCCACCAACCACTGCATCATTCTGGACGAAAACGGCGAACAGCTGGCGGATTATGCAAAAATCCATCCCTTCTCCTTCGGTGCCGAAGCGGAGCATTACATCGGCGGCAGTGAACTGCAGTTCTGCGAAGTAAAAGGTGTGCCTGTTTCTCCTCTAATCTGCTATGATCTGCGTTTCCCCGAACCTTTTCAGGTGCTTTCCGAAAAAAGCAAAGTCATCACAGTTATTGCCAGCTGGCCTACCCCTCGCAGAGATCACTGGATGACACTACTGAAAGCCCGCGCCATTGAAAACCAGTGCTTCATCATCGGCGTAAACCGCAGCGGCGACGGAGGCGGCCTGTCTTATAACGGAGACAGCATGGTCATTTCTCCTCAGGGCAAAGTATTGGCTCACATGGATGGCGGCAGCGGCATTGCCATTGTGGAGATCGACCTGACAGAAGTGGATGCTTACCGCAGCACTTTCCCCGTAAAAGCAGACAGAAAGCCCGAATTGTACCATGCCCTCTGGAAGCAGCACCACGCAGAATAAGAAGGTGTTTTACAAATGATGGACAAAATCATAAAATTGAGACATGACCTGCACAACTGTGCAGAGATCTCCGGAAAAGAAGAAAAAACGAAAGCCCTTCTGATGGACTTTCTGAAAAAACATACAACCATGGAACTTCACCCCTGCGGAGAAGGCTTTTACGCCGCCCACAGGGAAGAAAACGCAACAAATCCTGCTATGGCTCTGCGTGCAGATTACGATGCTTTGGCCATGCCCGACGGTACGGCAAGCCATCTCTGCGGTCACGACGGCCATGCTGCCGCCCTTTGCGGAGCAGCCCTGATGGCAGAAGGACAGATTTTCGGCAGAAATATCTTTTTCCTGTTCCAGCCTGCAGAAGAAACAGGCGCAGGTGCAGGCCCCTGCTGTGAACTGTTCCAGAAAGAAACCGTAGACGAAATCTACGGTACCCATAACCTGCCCGGACTGCCTTTGGGTCAGGTGACTACCCGCCCGGGCACATTTGCCTGCGGTTCCTTGGGGCTCACATTGATTTTCAAAGGAAAACCTGCCCATGCAGCATATCCCGAAAACGGCATTTCTCCTGCAGAAACTGTGGGTAAATTGCTGTGCGAAATCCCCAATTTGTCTTCTGCAAAAAAATATAGCGGTATGACATTATGCACGGTCATCGGTGTGGAAATGGGCGAAAAAGCCTTTGGTGCAGCCGCAGAAAAAGCAGAGATCTGGCTGACAGTAAGAGCAGAACATAATGGCGACTTACATATATTGCATGAAGCCATTCTGGCATTTTCCAGAGAACTTTCCGAAACCTACCATCTTGACTTTTCTTATGAAGTGCAGGATGTTTTCCCTGCCACGGAAAACACACCTGAAAATGCAGGAAAAATTCTCCAGCTTTTTAATGGTACTGTATTGGAAGTACCTATGCGCTGGAGCGAAGACTTCGGACATTATCTGAATCATTGCAAAGGAGCCTTTTTCGGCATTGGTGCCGGCGAGGATCATCCTCCTCTGCATACAGAACATTATGCATATCCTGATGGTCTTCTTCAGCCCACCATGGATATCTTTTTCAAACTGATGGAATACTAAGGTTCCATCATAGAAAACGGAGTAACGATATGAACCAACAACCGACTTCTGTCGTATCAACAAGAAATTATCATATTGACAATATCAAAGGCATTCTGATCTTTCTGGTGGTCTGCGGCCATCTGCTCAGTTATCTGCAGGATATGAATTCTACCTTTGCTATCGGTGTCAGAACTTTCATTTACTTTTTCCACATGCCCGGGTTTCTTTTCATGTCTGGCTATCTGGCAAAAGGATTTCTGAAAAAGGAGTATAAAGGAGAAAAACTGCTGTCCTACGCATGGCTGTATCTTCTCTTTAAGAATGCCATCGATCTGGTGCATTTTATTTTCCGTCGGCCATACTTTGACGAAAACCGCCACACGATGGAACTGATCCTGATCGTAGGCCTGTTCTGTTTGGGCATCTGGCTGCTGTCACAGCTTTACAGCCGCTTTGCCCTCTTTCGGAATGGATTTATCCTGCTGGTCGTCGGTTTTTCCCTTCTGAAAACAGACTTCCTCACCGTCGGTGCCGCTCCATGGTATCTGATGGCTCTGATCTGGTTTCATATCTTTGTCTACCTGACCCGAAACATGCAGCCCGGATATGTTCTGGCTGTAGCCGTGCTTCTGGCTGCCCTCATCAATTATCAGGACAATGTGGGGAAATTTCTGACCCTCTCCCGTGCAGTCAATTTCCTGCCCTTTTTTCTGGCAGGGTTTTATATCCCCAGAGAGCGTTTCGAAAAAATCGTCAGCCATCCAAAATGGAAGCCTGTACTATCCATCCTTTTCCTTCTCTCCGCCCTTCTCATCACATGGCAGGGCAGAGCGATCAAAAAATGGCTGGGGGTATTTTTCTTTGGCGTATCTCCCTATTCCAAACTGCTGAAACTGGGGGAATGGTACTATCACATGGCACCTCTGACCTGCATCCTCTGGATTATCGGTACAGCAATCCTTTTGTTCGGATTATTTTCCCTTTGTCCCAGAAGAAAAACCTTTCTGGCCCAACTGGGCAAAAATACCATCGGCATTTATGTCCTGCATCGCCTGTTTAAGGATTTTCTGATCTATGGTGGCTTTTACGATATCCTGAGTCGAAATGAGTATCTTGCCGTAGCAGAGGTATTATTGGTATCCCTTCTGCTGGCAGTGATTTTCGGTATGGACTTCTGGGCAAAAACAATGAACAAATTAACTGTTGTCCATGCAAAATGGATTTATCAGAAAAACGAACCGCAAAAATGAATTAACACATATCTGCAGCACAGATATGCTTTCATCAAAAAGGAGCCGCGTGATAAAACGCCGCTCCTTTTTTCATTCTGTCAAATCTTTTTATTTTCTTCCAGGAATCTGAGAAAGGCTTCACAGCCTTCTACCACATCCTCGTAAGTTGCATCAAAATCACCTGTATACCAGGGATCTGCAATATCTCTTCCGGAACCTGCAAAAGTGAGAAATTTATGTACCTTGTTCTGAGGGTCTCCTTTCAGCATCCTGCCAAGGTTTCTCATATTATTGCTGTCCATACCAATGATATAATCATATTCTTCATAATCCTTCCATGTGATCTGTTTTGCTCTGTGCGGGATCACTGGGATATTTTCTTCTTTCATTTTTTGCACGGTTCCTCTATGAGGAGGATTACCGATTTCTTCTCTGGAAGTTGCCGCAGAATCAATATGAAATTTATCTGTAAGGTGTCTTCCATTTACCATATTCTGAAAAACAAACTGCGCCATTGTGCTGCGGCAGATGTTGCCGTGGCAAATGAACAGGATGCTTTTCATGCTGTGGATGCTGTCTCCTTATCATGCTGTGATTCATTCATTATATCATAAAAACAATCAAAAACAATTCACGACATTACATGCTTAGAATGGGAATATTGATAAAAGTGTGATAACGTAGTCTCTGAATACATATATTTTTGTGATTTTGTTGTGATCAGCATATAATAAAAATGTGACAATAAGACCCTG
>NZ_JBGVHV010000095.1:0-3363 GCF_045122575.1 Anaerotignum sp.
AACAACAGCAACAGAATGGAAATGCTACCCGAATTTACAAGAAACAGTATTCCGTACAGATGGTACACTTTGGATAGAAAGATCTGGTGTGCCAGGTGACGAAGTGCTTATTTATGTTGGTCGTTGGATGGGCACAGAACCTCAGCCTTTATTCAAGGATGTTCCTCTGAATCTGTATTGTGCAGAGCCTGTAGAATGGGCTGTGGATAATAATATCACCAGCGGTACCAGTGCCACAACATTTTCTCCCGACCAGAACTGCTCTCAGGCACATATCCTGACATTCCTCTGGAAAGCAGCAGGAAAACCTGCGGTAAGTACGAACAATCCTTTTACAAATAAAGCGGTTTCTGCAGGACAGTATTATTATAATGCATTCCTTTGGGCGTATGCAGAAGGCCTGATCGATAACGTGCATATCGATCCCAATGCAGGCTGCAGCCGCAGTGATGTGGTTTCCTATCTCTGGAAACTGGAAGGTATGCCTGATGTGGCAGACGGCAACAGATTCAGCGATGTTTCTTTCGATGCGGCATATAAGGATGCAGTAGCATGGGCCGTACAGCATGGCGTGACCAGCGGTACCAGCAGTACGACATTCAGCCCGGATCAGATCTGCACCAGAGGACAGATCGTCACGTTCCTGTATCGTTATTTCAAATAAAAAGAAACAAAACCCTGTACTTCGGTCTGAAGTACAGGGTTTGCTTATTTTTTCTCTTTTTTTCTGACTGCGGGGGTCGCATCAAAAGTGTGGTTTCTGCCCAGCATATAGGCCATTTTGACCAGAGCTTTTTCTTCTTCCGTCAGTTCCCGTTCCATACGTTCTTCTACATACATCAGCAGGCTTTTTACGTTAGTACGCAGTTTTTTCGGTTTCTTTGCCAGCATGGTCAGTGGGTTGAAGGTTTCTGCCTTGATCTCTGCAGGATGAGTGATCGTAAAGATCTTTGCGGTATAAACGGCATCGTTCAGGGCGTTGTGGAAGGTTTCGTCTTCGGGGATGCCCAGTGCTTCTACAGCATTTTTCAGGCCGATGGCTTTTCCTGCTTCGTGATTCAGATATTCTGCCGCAAAGGGCTGCACATTCAGATACTGGTTTGTCAGTGCTTCTGCATTCAGATCATAAAACAGGATATTGCGGAACAGAGATTTGATATCGTCGCCGCCCCATGTGCAGAGGATGGCAGGTTCTTCGCCGATGAAGGCCAGAAAACGCTGATAGGCATCCTTGAAATCGGGTTTATCTGCCAGCATATCGCCGCGGATCCCAGTGATCTTTTCTACAAAGGGATGCAGACGGGGATAGATCTGGGGGCAGATCATGGCATCAAAGGTATCCACCTGTTCAAAATTTTCGTTTAATTTTACGGCACCGATCTGAATGATCTCAAAGGGACATTCCGGGTTCGGCTCTACTTTCTTGCCGCTTTTGAATGGGAAGGATTGGTTGAATTCCAGATCCAGCACGATATAATTCATATTAAAAACTCCTTTTGGGAATAGGTATTCTGCTTATTTTTTCCATGATAGTTTAACATGAAAAAGAAGTCTTGTCCATGGCTCGGTATGATGCTAGAATGAAAAGGAAAAGAAAAAGTCGTGAAACAGGAGGCGGATAACAATGAAACTGACATTCACAGAAGAACAGATCAAAAGCGAACTGAACAAATTCTATCTGGAGGAAGATGACCTCATGATGGAAGGGGAATATATCACCGGTGAAGGCAAAAACTATGTCATCAGCGGTGTTGCCACTATTGAGGGCGAACGTTACCATGAATTTGAAATCGAATTTGAACTCTTGGAAGAACCTGCAGAGGAAACCATTGAAGCCATTATGGCGGCAGAATGGGACTGGTACGATTTCCTTTGCTGATATTCTTTATAGGAAGAAAGGGTGAATGAATATGGACAATTTCCGTTATTTCATGCCTGCAGACTGCTATTTTGGCAGAGGCTGTGTATCTGAACATAAAAATGCCATGGCGAAGCTGGGGAAGAAAGCGATGGTAGTGACCGGCAGAACATCTGCCAAGAAAAATGGTGCCCAGAAAGATATTACCGATGCGCTGGATGTATTAAACATCAAATGGGTGCTGTTTGATGAGATCGGTGAAAATCCCGATGTAGAAACGGTAGAAAGAGCGGCAAAGATTGCGGTATCCGAAGGAGTGGAATTTTTCATTGGCATCGGCGGCGGTTCTCCCATGGATGCGTCAAAGGCCATTGCTGTTATGGCGGCGGCGCCAGAAAAAGGGACAGATACCCTGTGGGACGGGAGTGCAAAAGCACTGCCTGTGGTAGCTGTACCTACGACTGCGGGAACAGGCTCTGAGGTGACCCAGTATGCCATTCTGACCCTTCATGCAAAAAAGACAAAATCCAGTATCGCAGCTCATATTTTTGCTGATGTATCCTATCTGGATCCCAAATATATGGATACTCTGCCTGCGAAAACAACCAATAATACAGCGGTGGATGCATTGACTCATCTGATCGAAAGTTATCTTTCCGTAAAGGCCAACTATGTCAGCAGAAAGATGGTGGAAATGGGGCTGTCTATTTTTAAGGACTGCATTCCCGATCTGAAAGCCAGAAATTATCCTGCAGAAACCCGTGATAAACTGATGCTGATGTCTGCATTGGGCGGCGCTGCCATTGCCCAGACCATGACTTCGCTGCCTCACGGCATGGGCTATTTCCTGACTTATGAAAAGGGGCTGCCCCATGGCATGGCAACTGGCGTTCTGACACAGGCCTATGTGGAACAGTTCCCCGCAGGAGACGAGCATGTGGCGAAGCTCTTGGAATGTCTTGGGTTTGCAGATACAAAAGAATTGGGGGTATTTCTGGATGAAGTATTGGATCATGAAGCCGCTTACACGGAGGATGACCTCAATTATTATACAGACCGTTTTATGGAACAGACAGGAAAGATAGCTACATTCCCTTATCCTTTAACAAGGGATGATATTTATCGTATGTATCAGAAATCTCTGATGAAATAAAAAGAAATAAGAACTTTTTTTCTCCTTTTTCATAGTTTAGTGGAAAAGGAGATTTTTTATGCCAAGAGTATATTTGAGTCCATCCCTGCAGGAATTCAATCCCTTTGTGAACGGCGGCACGGAAGAGGGGGTCATGAACCTGATCGCCGATGCCATGGAACCTTATCTGAATGCCAGCGGTATTGAAATTGTTCGAAACAGTCCGGAAATGACTCTGGGGGAAGCCATTGCACAGTCTAATAACAGCAATATCGATTTCCATCTGGCGATCCATTCCAACGCTGCGCCGGAATCTATAGCCGGCACCAGACAGGGGCCTGTGGTCTATTATTTCAGCAGCAGTCAGCCGGGG
>NZ_JBGVHV010000096.1:0-4066 GCF_045122575.1 Anaerotignum sp.
TTTGCACCACTTAGCAAAGCCAGAAACATGCAGGATACAAACAGGAAAAACAGCAGATAGTTCGGCAGTGTTTCCAGCAAACGGGATCCTTTTCCCATCTATTTCCCCTCATTTCTCAACAACCGTAATATCAGGCATCATATTGGATGCGAAAACGGAATAAAACACCGTATATTTTTCTTCATCTACACGAATGCCGTAATTTTCTTTCAGATATTCATAATCAGGCGGATAAAAACCTTCCAAAGCATAGCAGCTGACTGCCCCACGCAGAATACTTTCCTCCGCAATACGCAGTGCTTCTGCACGCTGCTTTTCTTCTGCACTATGGATACCTCCAAGACAAAGTACCGCAATCCCTCCAAACAAAACAAAGGAAATTACATATTCCGCCAGAAAAAAAAGCAGCCTGTTTTCTTTCTTTTTCATACAACTGCCCCCTTATCCAAGAGATTGCATGATGCCCACCAGAGGGAACATCACAGAAAGCAGTAATATACCAACCACAGCACAGAGAATGATCACAACGGCAGGTTCCGCACGGGAAGCCATTTTCTGCAGGGATGCAGCAGCCTCTTCTTCGCTTCTGCGGCTGATTTCTTCCAGTGTACTGTCCAGATCACCTGTTTTCACCCCTACGGAAAGCATACGGCAATACATGGGTTTCATCAGTTTCTGTTCTTCGATCGCCTCTGACAGAGGGCTCCCCATCAAAGCAGATTTTCTGCAGGCAGAGATTTGCGCCTGCATACCTTCTCCGCAAAAAGATTCTGCCATTTCCATTGCCCTATCGGAATCCAGTCCACCGGAAACGCCCATATACAATGCAGAAGCAAAATGGGCTGCATCATACAGTTTACCTGTTCTGGTAGCGGTAAATTTCTTCGCCCAGAACAGATTCCATTTTTCTCTTGTTTTCTCATGGAAGAACACGGCCGCAAGACCGATCAAAAGAAGAATTCCGACAATTATAAAAAAGATTTTCGCCTTCTGCAATGCTGTGCCGATCTGCAGGAAAAACATTGCTGCAGGAGGAAGTGTTCCGCCCAGCTGCGCAAAGACAGACTGGAAGACAGGCAAAACTTCCGTCATCAGAACAACGACTACTGCCAGCAGCATCACAAGCAAAATGATCGGGAAAACAACGGTTTCCTTCAACGCCTGTTCTGTGCGGCGGCGGTCTTCATAATATACCGAAAGCGCACGAAATGTGGACTCCAGATAGCCCGTTTCTTCCCCAACCATCACCATTTTCAACATATATTCCGGAAAAACGCCACTTTCTCTCATTGCTTCATAAACAGAGTCACCATAACCCGCTTTTTCATATAATCCTTCCAGAACGGCTTTTTTCCCTTTATCCGTTTCTTCTTCCGCAAGGATAGAAAAGCACATTTCCGCAGGAAGGCCCGCCTTCAAAAGCAGGGATAATTCCAGACAAAAAGAGGAAATTTCTTCTTTAGACCAAAGTTTTACTTTCATACTGCCTCCAAAAATCATTGTTTTACAGATGCACGAAAAACCCCTGCACATTCAGCACGAAAATGCCAATGCGTAGCGGTTTTTCATAAATTTTATGGGATATGTCAATAGAGATATTTTTCTGTATAATTTTTTCCGTCACCGATATATTTCATGATGGCATCACTGGAATTGCCGCTGGAAGCAAAGGTTGGATCCATCAGTTTCCAGGATACCCCGTCAAAGAAAATGATCCCTTCTACCCAGCCGATTTCTTCTGTATAGGTAGAGATCCACGCATGATATGCGGAGCCTGTATATCCGGTCACCAGTTTTGTCGGAATGTTCTGGCTGCGGAGCATGGCTGTCATCAGTGCCGCATAGTCGAAACAGATCCCTTTCTTTTCTGCCAGAACCTGATCGACTACAGGAAGGTAGCCGCTCTGTACCGTCTGCGCTTTCTGCTTGTCGTAGGTCAGGTTTTTGACTACATAGTTGTAAACAGCCTGCACCTTCTGCAGTTCATCCGCCTTTCCTGCCGTCAGCTGAGCTGCCAGCTTTACTGTCTGGCTGTCAAGAGAATAATCCACATACTGATTCGGGCTGAGGAATGGTGCAAACTGATCTGCCAGTTTTACATCCAACTGTTTGTTGAACAAGGTGCTGTATTTTGTACCTTCCACATTCTGGTATACACCAATGCTGTATTTCCCATCACCATCAGAAAGGATAAATGTTTCGAAAACGCCCTTTTTATTCAGATTATACGTATATTTCACACCGGAAGGCCCCTGTACAATGACCTTTTTTCTGGCATCAGACCCATTGTCACATTTGATCATCACATAGCCATGATCTGTATTGGATGCATCCATGGTCACGCCCTTGCTTTTTGAATCGCCGCCATAAACGATCACACCACTAGCTTCCGGAATGCAAATGGAGGCGGGATCAACAGGTATACCGGATAACGGCACCATCTGTTCTGCCAGAACATCTTCCACTGCATTGCTTTCCACATACATTTCTTCCGGAAATCCTGCTGTTTCTGTTGTTTTTACTCCCTCCTGCCCACCGCAGCCGGTCAGCAGAAAAACAGCGGCCATACCTGCAGCAAGCCATTTTTTTATGCTCTGTTTCATTTCCTTCCCCTCCCAACGAAAGCAGCCTTTCGTTCTTCGTTTTTATCATAGTACAATATTTCCATGCAAACATCAATAGATTTCGGCTAAAATAATTATAATATTTTAGATATAATTAAATAACAATACTTATTTGTAACTATATATGCAAAAAAATGCCCGTGTTTCCACGGGCACTGTTTTGTTTTAACTTTGATCAGCCTTTCAGTTTCAGAATCTGATCCAGGATCTTATGGGCTACTTCTTCTTTTGTCAGCAGTTCCAGTTCGATTTCTTCTTCTTTGGAAATCATGGTCACTACGTTTGTATCTGTACCAAAGCCGCTGCCTGCCACCTTCAGGTTATTTGCAACGACCATATCAATATTTTTCTTCGTCAGCTTCACGCGGGAATTTTCCAGCATATTCTGAGTTTCCATGGAGAAACCACAGTAGAACTGACCTTCACGACGGTTTTCGCCCATATATTTCAGGATATCCTGTGTTCTTGTCAGAGGAATAGACATATCATCGTCTTTTTTCTTTGTTTTTTCTTCGTTATATGTGCTGGGGGTATAATCCGCCACCGCAGCAGCTTTGATGATGATGTCATTGTCCAGGAAGCGTTCCTTCATGGCTTCAAACATATCTCCTGCGCTTCTTACCTGCACATAATCAATGAACATGGGTTTTGCCAGAGAGGTCACACCGCTTACCAGTGTTACTTCCGCACCGCGCAGCATTGCCGCTTTCGCCAATTCATAACCCATTTTCCCCGTGGAATGGTTTGTGATATAACGTACAGGGTCAACGCTTTCCTGTGTAGGGCCTGCAGTTACGATCACTTTCAGACCTGCCAGATCTTTTTCATAAGCAATTTCTCTCAGGATGTGGTTTACCAGAACATCTTCGGAAGGCATTTTGCCGTCGCCTTCATCTCTGCAGGCCAGCATACCTTTTGCAGGTGCAATGATTTCATAGCCGTAGCCGGCCAGTTTTTTCAGATTATCCTGCAGGATAGGATTATGATACATATTGGTGTTCATGGCAGGTGCAACAATGATCTTGCATGTGCATGCCATCACAGTGGTTGTCAGCATATCATCTGCAATGCCGTTTGCGAGTTTGCCGATCACATTTGCAGAAGCAGGTGCGATCAGAACCACGTCTGCCTTTTTCGCAATGGAAACATGAGCCACATGGAACTGGAAATTGCGGTCGAAGGTATCTACCATACATTTATTGCCCGTCAATGTTTCAAAGGTAACAGGAGTGATAAACTGGCATGCATTCTGTGTCATGATCACATGTACGTCTGCATGCATTTTGATCAGCATACTTGCTACATTTGCCATTTTATAAGCAGCAATACTGCCTGTTACACCCAAAACAACGGTTTTGCCTTTTAACATTTTTGATCTCCCTTTTCTTTTACGTACTTCATTTTTATCGCCTTACGGCTTACCATTGACAGTAGTTTAACAT
>NZ_JBGVHV010000097.1:0-3359 GCF_045122575.1 Anaerotignum sp.
AAGGCAAAAAAAGTCCCACTCTCTCGACATTTTCACATGTTTGGCAGTATGCATAAAAAAACACACCCATTCTGAAACAGGTGCATTTTACAGATTTTATAATCGTATCTCTGCTTTTTGGGCGATCTGATACGCCTGAAAATAAGCTTCTTCCAAGGGGATCCATCGGTCTCGGAACATCTTTGCCATTTCTTCCCCATTCCGCTTACGGATCCGCTGCAGCTGTGTTTCGCCGTCCACATCGGAAAAAACAGTAATATCCGCATAATTTCCCAGCAAAGGATGACAGCTGTAGGAGCCTTCCACGATACGGAATCTTGCCGTACCGATCTTTCTCTCCCCATGGTAATCCATTCTGCCGCAGTCAAAGATGCGATAGGAAAAGGCTTCCGGCAAAGAAAGATAAGGCAGAACTTCTTCACGGAATCTTTCATAATGCACATTTCCCCCGGGCACCGCAAAGCGTTCCTCCGTCCGCAGGGCAGGGGGCAGGAAAAAGTCGTCCATACGGATCACATCTGCCTCCAGAATTTCCTGCAGCAATCCTGCCATGGTTGTTTTTCCCGAAGCCGCCCTGCCGTCTATGGCGATCACACACGCTTTGTCCTGATCAGTTTGTTCCGCCGCTCTCTGCAGTATGGGAAACAGGCGGACAAATTTCCTGTTCACGATGCGATAGGCAGGCTTCTCCTGTTGGCGATAAAAATCGCTGTGATGGACGGGCGAAAGACCTGCTTCTTTTCGGGAGCGAGCATATTCCTCCCAGTCTTCACAGGAAAAGCCAACAGCAGCCTCTGAGAGGACCTCCTCCGCCCGTTTCAGATACACCCGAAAGAATGCCTCTCCATTCTCCCGTTTCCTGCAGGAAGCCGCAAAGAGGCGAAACAACCATGCAACAGGCAGCCCGTGAAATTTCCACGCCGCCAGATTCACGCGGCAGATCTCGTCGGAAATCGGCTCATAGAGGGGCACATCAGCCGCAGCCACGGTCTCATATTCTTTTTCCAGATACTCCTTTGCCCGCTGCAGATCATGCAGCAGGTGTTCCGGCCCAAAAGCCGCCTGATAGCACAGTTTCCAGATATCCTGCGGCTGCATGGCAGGGTGCATTTGGATTTGTTCCAGAAGATAATTTGCAAAATCCATACGAAAATGAATTCCTTTCCGATCATTATTTTTTCAGGTGTTTTTCCATGGCGATCACGATCACGGGGATCAGCACCAGCTGCAGGATGATGCCCGGCAGCGCTGTTGTCACTGCCCCTGCCAGAAAGGCTTCCATGCCGAACTGACCGCCTGTGCTGCTGACACATGCCATCATGGCAAAGCCCCATACGATACGCCCCAGAACCATAGCCGCCAGCAGGGCAGCATATACGGATCCCTTTTTCCCGGGCAGCATGCGATACAGAACCCCGGATATCAGCCCATAGGCCGCCAGTTCAAAGGCCATACAGATGGCCACGGGGAACATGGGAGGCATACCAAAGAGGAAGGAACGCAGGACGGGAGCGATCAGCCCCACCAGAAAGCCCATGCCGCCGCCGCAGAAGAAACCACACAGCAGCACAGGGATATGCATGGGGCAGAGCATGGAACCGATCTGAGGGATCTGCCCTGTCAGAAAAGGCATGACCAGCGCCAACGCCAGAAACATACCTGAAAGGGTAAGAGTTTTACTGTCTATTGTCTTTTTCATGTTACACTCCATTCTGTCATAAAAAAAGGCGCACTTTTCCCTTCTGGAAAAAGCAACACCTTCTTAGTATCATTTCAGACGATATTTTATTTGCGAAAAACAAAAGACTTCTGTCTCGATGCCATACTTCTGCATGGCAGTCTCAGTTTAACATTCTTTCTGACAAAAAGCAAACTGTTTTTCCACGGCATCCAATTTTACCATAACGTCTTCGATAAGCGTGGACAGATTCAGATCCGGCACACCGGCCACCAGATTATCACACTTATTGACGGGCAGCAGGATCCTGACTGCATCTGCCTGCCCTACGGCCACTGCCATGTTCGGCGTCACTTCGCCAAAAAGTGCATCGGCAATGACGATCCCGATGGGCCCCACGATAACATCCGCCTTTCGGCAGGCAACCACCACAGGATTTTCCCCTGTAGAAGCCTGATGAGCCCCAGCCTTCAGCATCGCCGCCGTGGCGATGGCATTGGTTCCCACCGCAATGACCTTTGCTGTTTTCAGCCGTCCCAGAATGGTTCTGATCAGCTGACTGCCCAGTTGGCCACCCTGTCCGTCGATCACTAATATATTCATATCCGTCCTCTTTTCTGTTCCGTCTCCACACTTTTTGCGAAATCCTTATTTTTCGATCTCTCCAAATTCTCTTTCCATGCTGAAAGCCGTCATATCATAGTCGCGAATCCCTTCATTGGGATCGTCCGTCAGGGCTGTACGGCTGAAGTCATTGATACGCTGAATCCCCTTCGTATCATGGAAAATGGAAGCCGCGCCGTTGGTGCAGCCGCCTTTGCAGGCCATCCCTTCGATCAGATTGCCGTCCAGCTTCCCAAAGGAAGCCAGTTTCATAGCACGTACACATTCCTCGATCCCGTTGCAGCGAACAGGTTTGATTTCCAGTTCCACGCCTTCCAGTTTTGCCACACGGCGCACACTTTCTGCCACGCCGCCGGTTCTGGCAAAGATACGGCCATAGGAGGAAGGTTCCCCTGCGGAGATCTCGGACAGCTTATCCAGTTCCACACCCTTTGCATCCAACAGGGAGCGCAGTTCTTCAAATGTCATTACATAATCGATGGCATCTGCAATTTCAGGCTGTTTTACTTCTACCTTTTTTGCTGTGCAGGGGCCGATGAAGATGACCCGTGCCTTGGGATCTTTCGCACGGATAGCTCTGCCCATGGCTATCATGGGAGAAACCACTGTGGAAACGTGATCCACCAGTTCGGGGTGATTTCTTCTGACATATTCTACGAAGGCAGGACAGCAGGATGTGGTTTTCCATTTCTTTTCTTCGATGGTATGTACAAATTCCTCTGTTTCCGCCAAGGCTACCATATCACCGGCAATAGCCGCTTCCACCACTTCGTAGAAGCCCAGTTCCTTGATGCCGGCAAATACCTGCCCCACTTCCACACTGCCAAACTGGCTGGCAACGGCAGGCGCAACCACGGCATACACGTGATAATTCGTATTATTGAAAGAATCTCTCAGCAGGTTCAGGATATTCATCACATAAGACTTATCCACGATGGCACCGAAAGGACACTGATGGACACAGGAGCCGCAGGAAATACATTTTTCATGGTCGATCATGGCTTTTCTGTTTTCATCGATCTTTACGGCATCCACAGGGCAGGCACGCATGCAGGGA
>NZ_JBGVHV010000098.1:0-12713 GCF_045122575.1 Anaerotignum sp.
AGTCGATACATCCGCCATCACCTCCGTTGATGCTTTCTACAGCCATCCGCAGTCGGTCGTATTCTCCCGCCAGCAGAAGCTTTGCCAGCAGCCGTTCCGCTCCGACCACACCATAGCTGTCCTGCAGTGCCGCATCCTTCAGGTCAGGAAAAACCACGCTTTCCGCCAGCACTGCCCCTTCATATCTCTTCTCATCCTCGCCGCATCTTTTCCAGATTTCCTCATTCTCCCTTTGGCTCATGGGGCGGATACAAAAAAGCATCTGCCCGCCATCCTGCGCAGTTCTTTCCGTCAGAAGAACTTCTTTTTCTCCCCTGTCCTTCCTGTTTTCTCTGTAAAAACATTCCTGTCCCAAAATATCCCCTCCCAGCTCTTTTCGTTAAATTTTGTCGAACTTGTCCAACAGTTCCACACCGCCAAAGGTAAATTTCATTTCTTCCTCCATGGCCGCCTCTTCCACATCCAGCTTGCCGATCAGCATTTCTTCAATATTCACATCCTTCAGCAGAACCGTCTGTCTGCCCGTTTCTCCCGTAGGATCTTCGTTGGTCAGCATCAGTTCAAAGTAGGTATCCACGCCATTCTTCATGTAGTCCACCATCACTTCTCTGAACAGACTGCTCACATAATACACCGTCATGGTTCCTGTGCCTTCCCAGCCGCCGCTTTTCTGCTGTTTCGCTGTCAGCCCCAGAATAGGAATGGTCGTTCTTGTTTTCTTCACCTTCGCCTGCACGTTTTTCACCTGCATCAGTTCCTGTCTTTTCCCGTCAATGATGGCAAAGCAGGTGCCCAGCGCACCATTCACGGTGTCCTTCGCTCTCAGATAACCCATTTTCGCACCTCCTTATGCAACTTCCACTTTCATATACAATTTTTCCATAGCATCCACAGGCTGTACGCTTTCATAAACCACTACATCCTGTTTTTCCGTTCCCTTTTCCACTGTAAGATCATCCGCCGTGAAATTCTCAATAGCTTCGATTTTCATCAGTTCTTCATGGTAAGCCAGAATTTCCGCCTTCAGCAGATTTCTGCCGTTGGCATTATTGCTCTGTTTCCCCAGATAATATTTGCTGAAAATATTCGCCACATCGTTTGCAATGCTGTCCAGCACACGCACCACACGGTTGCTGGAAAAATCACTGTTCTTTGCCGCTGCAAAAGAAGTAAAGCTGTTGATGTCTCTCAGCACCCTCAGCTGACCGTCCTCTTCATAAAACAGAAACTGCCCCGCCTGAATCCCTTTGATGTATTCACTCTTTTTCATTTTCGCGTCCACTTCGTATTCGCCGTCATAAACCGCATTGGTCAGGCTTTCGTTCACCTCTGCCCCTGCTGTCGCTCCGGCCGTCCAGTAAACCAGTTCTTTTGCCGTCCCCACGGAAATCACGCCCTCGTGATCCGCTTCTGCATGATCGTGCAGCACTGTCACAAATTTCACGCCTTCTTCTTCTCTCATGCGTTTTGTAAAATTAGCAAAGAGTTTTTTCGTTGTTTCATCTTCGCCGTTGTATGCCAGTACGTTGAAATCCTCCGCTTCTGCCGCTGCCAGAAAATCCGTATAGCCGCTGCCTGTGGCCGCTGTTGTAGCACCGCCTGTCAGGTATGTACCCGCTGCCGCTGTCAGTGTACCTTCCCTGCTGAAAGTCACATAGTCGTTATCTTCCAGTTCCCCCATGGCTGCCACAGTCTGCGCATCCACCAGTTCTTTGTCCAGATATGTTTCCACATCAAAATAATTTTCCTCATCCACGTTTTCCACGATCGCCACACAGATATCATTGCCTCTTTTGCCCGCATATTTTGCAGTCACTGTCATGCTTCCCAGAGTCGCCGCAGCTTTTTCGCCGCCGTTCAATCTGTAGATCAGTGCCTTTTTCCCATGCAGGAACAGTTCCCGCATGTCCTTCATTTCCTCGCTCAGGTAGTCGTAACCAAACAGGCTTCTGCTGTCCGTTCTGAAATCAGCCGCCTCCACAGCCATCATGCCTGCCGCGCCCCAGTCCAGTTCCATCCCAACACAGACCACGCCTCTTTCCCCCAGACTGCCCACAACTCTGGGTCTGGAAACAAAATTGATGTATGCCCCGGGCAATACCTTGTTCTGTACCAAAAATGTACCTCCGCCTAATGCCATCTCAATTCCCCTTTCTTTCTCCTGTTAAAAATGTCTCGATTTCCTTCTTTGCCTCTTCCTTTGTGTACCTCCTGTCCTCCAGCACTGCTTTTACCAGATCAGCCCCATACCCGAAGGTCTTGCTCTTACTCAGCTGTTCCCTGCTGAATGTCGCTTTCTTTTTCATAGCCAACCGCTTCCTTTCCGTTGTATTCCAGCCGCTGCATCCGTTCCGCCTCGTCCTCTGTAAAAATGATGTGATATTCATATTCCACGGAAACTTTCACGCCATCCGCTGTTTTTTCCAGCTTCATACCGCTGGCCGCAAATTTCTCCTCTGTCCCGATGATAAGCAATGTCTCATAAAGCCCCTCCGCTGGCGTCAGTCCTTCTGCCGCCGCTGTTTTCTCCTCGCCGCAGATATAGTGGATCGTAAAAGTCACCTTTCTTGCAGCACGATTCCCCAGCAGGCGTTTTTGTGTCATCTCCGTCAGTTCCACCATAAAGCAGGGTCGTTTGCCTCCCTGCGGCACTCTCTGCCCATATACAGGCAGTCCGTACTCCTTCGAGATTGCCTGTATCACTGCCTTTCTGATCTCTTCCGTCATACCACATCTCTCCTTCTCAGCCCAACCGCCTTATGTGTCAGGAAAATCTGGCTGTCTCCCGCCGCAAAATACTGCCGTTCCTCGCCGTTTTCCTTCCGCACGCGGACAGCACTCCCTGCTTGGATCTCCTTTTCCGCAGGGTAAAGCAGGATGACCGTCTTTTCCATTTCCGCCAGCAGTCCATTTTCGCCGCTGGCCGCCGCTTTTTCCGTCAGGCGGCAGGGGAAGGAATCCCCTTCCCCCTTTTGGTGCAGCGTTTCTCCCCAGTCTGTGCCTTCTTCTGTAAAGATTTCCACAAAACAGGTGTCCCAGAACAGATTTTCCACAACCTTTTTTGCTCTTTCAAATGCTCGTTTCACGCCGCCCCTCCTTTACCAGTCCATCCTTCTGTGCCGATCCAGTTCCGCCCGAAAGTAGTTCAGCATCTCCTGTTCTTCTCTTCCGCTCCCGCTTTCCGCAAAGGTAACAGAAACGTCCCCCTCTCTGATGCTTTTTGCTTTCCGGGATGGCGTCGCAGCCGCGCCGCTGTCCAGCAGTTTCCCCGCCAGTGCCACGCCGACCCCCATCAGTTCCTCCGGCACTTTCTCCAGATTACAGTAGGCTTTCATCATTTCCACACTGCGTTCTGCCGCAAATTCCATGGCGGCAAGGCTGTCTGTTTCCTCTGTTCTTAATTCCGTCAGTTTTGTCAGAATTCTCTCCTTCATCCTTCCGCCGCCTTTCCTTATTCGCTTACGCTTACCAGCACGCCGTCCATACCGTTGTCCATGATCCACAGGTCGTGATATTTTCTGTAGTCGATCTTCCACGCATTGGCATTCTGGTTTGTCATAGGGTCAAAAATCCTTGTCACGTCTGTTTTGGAAATGGCCACAGGTGTCTGTTTCACCATCACGATCCAGTTGATGTCCTTGGCATCCTCTGCCGCCGCAAAGCCACCTTCCGCCTGTTCCACGCCGTCCATAAAGGTATATCCTGTTTTAAATCTGGCAGAAGGTACACGGATGATGGGGCAGCCGTCGATTTCCTTCACCTTGATCTCTGCCTTGCCCTGTTCGAAGAAGCCGCTCTGCAGCACATTGGTACCGCCCTTTGCCAGATCCAGCATACCGGCAACCTTCGCACTCATGGCCACCACGATTTCCGTACATTCGCCTGCAGTATCTCTCACTGCAGTAATGTCATTCATCAGTGTTTCAAAGATCGTATCTGCCGCAGGTGTATATGTATTGGTTTTGCCTGCCGCTTCTGCCAGTTCGTAAATCTTGCTGTATCTGTAGGCATCGATCTCAGGGATCACCTTTGTGCTCTGAAATTCTCTCATCACCGCACCGGCGGTTGCCGCAAAGTTTGTTTCATCCACATCCATGGCGTCCAGCTGGAAGGTTCTGCCCCTGTCCTGGGTCAGTGTTCTTGTTTCGTAAGTCACCGCCACAGCCCCCTGAGCAAAGCCGCTGTTTCTGTCATAATCCCCCAGACCGCTCATGGTCATCTTGGGAATTTTCACTTCCGCACCACCGTTGTACTGTACCTGTTTCGCATTATCTTCCATCCAGCCTGTTGTGGATTTTTCCACCAGCTGTTTATCCAGTTCTGTCATAAAAACAGAAGCAAACTGCATTGTATTCATTCTCTTATCCCCCTTCTTATTTCAGACCCCAGAACGCTGCTCTGATGTCATCTTCCTTTTTCTTCAGACTGCTTTTTGTCACGCCTGTGCCTTTTTTCTGTTCTTCCTTTTCATGGAACAGATAAGGTGCTTCCTCTCTGATCTCCTCCATGTCCAGCCCTTTCAGACCCCTTTTTTCGTCATAAGTCACCTGATCCATGTCGATCAGCGCCAGAATGGCCTTCACATGTTTGCCGCCTGCCTCCAGAATGGCTCTTTCCACCGCCGCCTGTTTTTTCACATTTTCCAGCTCACTCATAGCCTTGTCATATTCTGCCTGCAGGCCGCTCTCCGCGCCGCTTTCTTCTTCCAGCGCATCCAGTACTGCTTTTCTCACAACCGCATCTGCTACACCCAGTTCTCTCAGTTTTTTGTCTGTCATTCTTGTTTCCCCTTTCTTTCTCTTTCCATCTGTTCCATCTCGCTGTTCACATCCTCCACAAAGGGATGTTTCCCCAGCAACGTCTTTTCACTGACGATGCCCTTGCTTTCTTTGATGATCTGCATCGTCTCCAGATCATCAGTGATACCGTTGGTGTTCAGTGTCACCTGAATTTCCTTCCAGTTCCAGTCGGTGCCATTCTCTCGGTTCCAATCCTCCACCGCAAAGCGGAAAAATTCTTTAACGGCCCTTTTGATCTCAGGCATAATGCCGTTGATCTTCAGGTAAAACATGGCATATTGGAATTTCAGCGCCACCCCGCTGGCAGCCCTGCCCCAGTTGTCGCTGTCCGTATCCACGCCCATACCAAAATGGAAAATATCCTTTCTGAGCATCTTCATCCAGTCCAGTCTGCCTTCCACAGGCAGTTCCACCTGCTTCGCTTCTACGCTGCCGCTGCTGTCACTGATCTGCACCGCCTTGTTCACCTGCAGCTTCCTCGCCACTGCGCTGGCTGTTTCTCCGCCATAGCCCTGAATCACCCAGTACAGATCAACCAGATCCAACAGATTGTTCGTCCCTTCGCTGCTCACATAGTCATAGGCATCAATCAGCCCTTTCACCATCTGCAGATCCGTCATTTCCTTATCGTTGTTCCGCAGAGGGATAAACGGTACTCTGCCCCAGCCATGCTGTATGGTTTCTTTTTCTTCCCCATCCAGCAGTTCTGTCACCGTCCAGTGGCCGCTTTCTCTCTCCTGCAGAAATTCGCCATTGCTGTCCTCTGTGTAATAAGTCACACTCTCCGCTGTCCACCATTCCACACGGCGTTTCGTTTTCTCCCTGCCGCCGTCCAGAACCTTGATGTCGTAATAACGGATGACCTCTCGCATGTCCTGCTGATATACATCGTCGTAAACCGCAATGATCTCCTCCGCAGGCACGATGCAGTATCGGAAGTTCCCCTCCTCGTCATAATATACATGGAGATATTCCACCCCTTTGTTGGCTGCCCCGATCAGCCATTTCTGCAGCACCCCGTTGAAATTCTCATCGGCCATTTCCGTCAGTGCCTTTTCAAACTCTCTGTTGCCGCCTTTCACCGTGATCGTAGGCTCGCGCCCCACCAGATAGGCTGTTTTCTGCGCCACCAGCGTATGGTGGAATGGATTCACACAATGGTGATTGCTCCGGTTGGGGTTGAAAAACATCTGCATGCTTTCCTCCCCGTCTTTTCCCGTTTCGGAAACAGGGCTTCTGCGAAAATCCTTCTGCAGGATGTCATGTCCCCCACAATAATATCGTTCGCCCTCTTCCATTCTTTTTTTCTTTTCACTGCTCCTGTCCTCCTGAAGGATCTCCTTCAGGATCTGGCTGTCATTCAGGCGTTTCCCCGCCGCCAGCCTTGCCTGCAAGAGCTCCATTTCTGTGATAAACAAAATCCCCTTCTCCTTTCTCTTATCGCACCCTCACATGCCGCATATCATCCTCTCTGCTGTATCGCACCGCATCGATGGCATGGTTTTCTCTGTCAGGAAATGCGGCCTTCCAGCCGCCTCTCCCGTCGGCCTCGTATTCGTATCCGCCAAATTCCCGTGCCGTCTCCGGGCATCGTTTCGGGTCAATAATAATTTCTTCCAGATCCTGCAGCCATTTGATCCCATAGTAAACACTGTCAGGCCCTTTCCTTGCCCCCACAGCCGCGATTCCATAATCCCGCATCTCCGCAATGGATTTTGGTTCCGCGCTGTCACAGATGACCTCACGCCCCCTGGGGTTCTCTTTTCGGATCTCTTCCGCCAGCCTGCGGTTCGACATGCCTTGGGCACGCAGTTCGTAAAAGATATACAGCCGTCGTCTTGTCCTGTCGTAGTGGTTTACCGTGTAATGCAGTGGGTCTACGGCATATCCCCAGTCCAGTCCACGGCTGATGCGGTCAAAGGAGGCAATCTCTCCATCCGTGATCTCCCGCAGGATCAGATTGCGAAATACTTCTCCGCCGCCCCCCGTCACTTCTCCCAGATATTCCTGCCGGTAGGTCAGAGGGTGTCGTTTTCGTATGTATTCTGCCTCTGCCAGAAACTGACTCCCCAGCCATTCGACCTTCATTTCCAGATAGGTGCTGTGATGCACCAGCCGATCACTTCTTACCTCTGCCGTCTCCTGATTGATCCAGCTTCTCTGGTGTCTGGGCGGATTAAAACTGTAAAATACCCGAAATTCCTCGCCGCCTCGCATCAGGCTCTGGTTCATATTTCGGATCTCCGTCATCCCGCTGAACTCATCGGCTTCCTCATACCAGATATATTTGGCATATCCCTTCTGAAATTTCACCGATTTCAATTTTCTTGGGTCATCGCACCCCCGAAACAAGATCCGCTGTCCCGTCCCTTTCCGCACCAGCTCCAGAGGGCTCATCTTCCGTTCCCATTCGTCCTCCACACCCAAAGTCCGAATAGCCCAGTTCATCTGCTCAAATACGCTGTCCTTCAGGTTAGCCGCCACCTTTCGAATGACCACCCCATTGGCATTTTCATCCCCAATGATCCCCAGCAAAATCTCGATGGATATGAAAGAGGATTTCCCGCTGCCTCGGCCGCCCTTCAGCCAGTAGTGGGTATGTCCCCCTTTGCGGATATCTCTGTGCAGTCCGTAAAACCCCTCGCCGATGCATCCGCTCAGTCTCGTTTCCCTGATTTTCATGGAATATCATCTACGATGACCACACGGCAGTTTTCCTTCTCCTGACCGCCTTTTTCAAATAAACTTTCCCGCTTTCCCAGCAGTTCCGCCGCCTTCATCCTTGTTTTCAGGTCAGCATCTGCGTTGTCCCGCATCACCTCTGTCAGAAAACTCAGGATCTCCGCTTTCTCTGCCGGTGTTTCTTCCTCGGCTCTCTGTGTCTCAGGCTTTTCTTCTTTTCCCTGCAGCCTTGCGATTTCTCTCTGTACCATTTCATTTTTCTGCATCCGCTTGATGGTTCCGTAAATGTTCTGATACCCCGCTTTTCTGGCCGCATCCACAGGCTTCATCCCTGTGGCCATTAGCCTGCAATATGTTTTTTGTCCTTCCGTCAGCCTTCTCTCTGCCACATTCGCATCGCCTCCTTTCTCCACTGCATCCCCATCATAGCCCTTTCCGCCTCTCACAGCGTCTCTGGTCAGTCTCATTCCGTCTCGTCTTCCTCTGCCATCATCTTCTCCAAGATCCTGTCCTGCATCCGAAACAGGGTCGCTCGGCTCAGAAACATCTTCACCCCGATATAATCAAACCCATATCCCTTTTCAAACCGCATCTGCAAAAAACAGATTTCATTGGCCGTCAGATTTCGCAGTCTGCCATCCACCCACGCTTTTTCCCGCAGGATCTCCACCATCTCCATCCGCAGCCTTCTGGCTTCCGTTTCGTATTCTTTCTGGATCCGTTCCAGTTCCTTCCGCGCCTTTTCCGTCTCACTGCTTTCCCATATCTTTTTCTGCATGGCATACAGCCCCTGCAGCTTCTTCAGTTCTTCCTCCTTCCAGTTAAATTCTTCCATCGCCGTTCCCCAACGGCGCAGCCTCTCCTTCATTTCTCCCTTTTTGCTTTTCTTCTCTTGCGGATATGCCTTTCTCCCCAAACTTTCACTCCTCTCTTCCACGAGAACATATTTTCCCATATATTCAGAACAGATGTTCTTTTATTTGTTTTTTATATTTCTATCATTTTCCTTCTCTTTTTGTCAACCAAAAACAAAAAAGACCTCCGCACCGCAGCCTCCCGAAAACTCTTCTGGTTTTCGTTTGCCTCGTCTGCAAAGATCTTTTCCTTTTTTCTGTTTAGTTCTCAGGGATCCACAGCACCTGCCCTTCATAGATCATGTCTGCATCCATCAGTCCGTTCACGTCCATGATCTGTGCCACGCCGCTGTTGTCCCCATAAAATTTTCTACTGATATATCCTAAGCTATCTCCGCCCTCCACGATATACTTTCTTGTCTTTTCTTCGTTACTTTCTACCGTATTTGCCTGCGTCTCCGCTTGCTGCACCGCAAAAACCTGCTGCACCTTCACCCCTTCAAAATCCTCTGCCAGTGTCTCATAGCTGGTCTGCATGGCCATCAGCTCCGTCTCCACGGTTCGCAGCCTGTCCAGACTCTGCATCATTGCAACCCCCAGACTCACGCAGACAATACAAAGCACACAGCTAACTGCCGCCAGCAAACGGTCATGCTCTTTCTTCGCCTGCTTCGCTGCTGCCTCCCGCTTTTTCAGCACCCTCCGAATATCCTGCGCCGCATCCATCCGCTCTTCCTGGGTTGGTTTTCTTCTCCCTTCTTTTTTCTCCTCCTCCCTGACAAAAGCCCTTCTGTCTGTCTGCGGTTCTTCTTCTCTTTCCACTTCCTTGGGCCGCACCAGGCTGTTTTCCAGCATGTATTCCTGCATTTCCCTGTTTCTGTCATAATAGATAAAATACCCTCTGGCCCGCCGCAGGCTTGTCCCTTCTTCGTTATAAATATAAAAGGCGTCCAGCTTGTCCACCGTATCCACAACAAACAGCACCTGCCATTTTTCCTTGAAATATTCCCGATGGAAACTCTCATCCTTCGCCATCAGAAAAGCGCCGAATCCGGGCTGGCAATGCACCCATCCCACAATGGACATCCCCTTGAAATAGGTCTGCATCTGTCCACCGATGTATTCCCATGTTTCCTCGCTGAAACGTTCCACGCCGTTTTCCTGTATTGTTCCCTTCCCTTGGATCGCCCCGGAAATAACCACCGTCTCCTGCCCGTTTACCACATAATGCCTGCCGATCAGCGCCGCCAGTTTTTCCCTTCCTCCGCCGCTTCTGCCATATTGGTAAAGATATGTATACACATAATCCTCTACAAAAATTTTGACATTTCCTTCAATACTGCCCATCTGCTTTACTCTTGCAGGCGAATTAAATTCTCTTTCTCCCTTGTCGTATAAATTACTGTCTCCGTCAAAATAATATTCCATGCCGCATCCTCCTTTTGCGCGTGTTCTTTCGTCCTGTGTCTACAAAGATATCACATTCCTTCCGCACATCCTGTCAAACGCTGTCGCCCCCTCCCCTTTTTCCTCAGCAACTTTCGCCTTTTTTCCCCAATAAAAAAAGACGGCTTTTCACCGTCTGAAAAATAATCCAATCCTGCAAGCAGTTGGATGGGGGTATATCTAAATTTTATCGTATCAGAAAGCATTCGCAATCTTCCGCAAGGCGAAATCTTGCGAATGTCGTTGCTCCGCAACTTCTTCTGCAATAGAAAAAGCATCCAATCCTGCAAGCAGTTGGATGCTTTTTCTATTGCAGAAGGCTTTCTCCGCTTTCGTCACATTAAAGGTGCCAGCACCTTCAAAAACCATCCTGCCAGCCGCAGCAGTGCCGTGCCCTCCTTCCTGTTTTCCAAAGTGATCTCCTGACATTTCTCCAGCGTCTCCTGAAAATCCTGCTCAATATGGATGATTTCATCCACCTGATACAAAAAGGCCGCACATTCAAAATGCAGGTACAGGCTTCTGTAGTCCAGATTGATGGTACCCACCACTGCCTTTTCATCATCGCTGGCAAATATCTTCGCATGAACAAATCCCGGTGTATATTCGTAGATCTTCACCCCTGCCTGCAGCAATTCCCTGTAGTGGCTTTTCGCCAGCGCAAAGGCAAATTTCTTGTCCGGCACATGGGGCAGGATCAGTTTTACATCGATTCCTCTTTTCGCCGCGAAGCATAAGGCTGTCAGCATCCTCTGATCGATAATGAGATACGGTGTCATAATGTGCACATATTTTTTCGCCCGATTCAGGATATCCATGTATACCATCTCGCCAATCAGTTCATCATCAAAGGGACTATCCCCATAAGGCATCACGAACCCCGTTGTCTGCAGATCTCTGTTTTCCTTTTCCAGGTACCTGCCGTATTCCGGATTCTTTTCGGAGACATGCCACATCTGCAGAAACATCATCGTCAGACCCTGCACCGCATCCCCCTCCAGCATCACCGCCGTATCTTTCCAGTGACCGTGCTTTTCTATGCGGTTGATATATTCATCACTGATGTTGATCCCGCCGGTGAAACCTACTTTCCCGTCAATGACCAGAATTTTTCTATGGTCGCGATTGTTGTAATGGGTCGATAAAATAGGATGGATCGGCGCATACATCTTGCACTGTATCCCCTTCTTCTTCAGTTCCTGCGGATATTTATAGGGCAGATCAAACAATGCACAGGTGCCATCATACATCACCCGCACCTCAACCCCAGCAGCCGCTTTCCTCTCCAGAATCTCAAGGATTTTTCCCCACATATATCCTTCCCGCAGTATAAAATATTCCATAAAGATAAATTTCTCCGCCTTTTCCAGTTCCGTCAGCATCGCTTCAAATTTATCCTCCCCCAAGGGGAAATATTTCACCTTCGTATTCTGATATACAGAAAAATTCCCATGCTTCTGCACATAAGAAGCTAGCCCGGCCGTATTTCTGTCTGCTCTGGCCAGTGTCTCTATCACCGCTGCGTCCTGCTGCACATGATCTTCTGTCTGTTTGTAAATCTGATTCAGTCTCCTTTGCAGCACCCGATATCCCGGCTGCATCTCCACAAACAGATAGAATAATCCGCCAACCACAGGCAGCAGCATCGTGATAATGCTCCATGATAATTTTATTTCCGGGCTGCCTTCCTTGTTGATAATGATCAACACGATAGCCAGCGCAAAGAGCATATACCCCCCAAAGAAAACGGGGATATACCGACCAAAATACCGAACCACAGCGCCGATCATAACGATCTGGATCAGGAACAGAAGAACGATCACCATCGTACGCCCAAATATGAGCTTCAGCGCCTCCCTTTTGCCCCTCTGCAGCATTTTATTTTCTTCCAGGTTCTCCATGCTCATTTCTGGTCTGCCTCAATTCTGTCTCTCAAAGCCTGCATCCGAAGGTCAAGGGCAGCGCTGGCCTCTGCGCACTCTTTCAGTTCTTTGGAAATTTCCTCAGGATTCACAATGTTCTTCTTATATTTCAATTTGTGTTCCAGACTGGCCCAGAAATCCATTGCGATCGTTCTGAACTGCACCTCTACCTTCATGTTCTTTTTCTGTTCCGAAAGAAAAATCGGAATCTCTAAAATCAGATGTAAACTTCTGTACCCGTTTTCCTTCGGATTTTTGATATAATCCTTCACTTCCAACACAGTAATATCATCCTGCTGCGTCAGCAGTTTTGCCGTAGCATAAATATCATCGGGGAAAGAACAGATCACACGGATCCCTGCAATATCCGCCAGATTCTTCTCAATGCTTTCTGCCGAAAGTTCATATCCCTTTCTGTGCAGTTTCTCCAGAATACTTATAGGCGATTTGATTCTGCTCTTGATGGATTCAAAAGGATTTCGATTATTCTTCATGGCAAATTCCGCATTCAGAACGTTCAGTTTCGTTTCCACTTCCATCAGCGCACATCTATATTGCATCATCAGTTCCATAAAAGGCTGCGCCTGTTCCAGTCGCACTTCGGGAAATTCGGATGTCATCATTGCTTTCAGATCAAATTCTTTTCTCTCTTTCAAAACTTCCATTGCTTCGCCTCCTTGCGTTTTTCTTCGCCAATTCAGCAAAATTATAGCATACCCGTCTTTTCCCTGTCCATTCGTCCCTTTCGAAATTCAAACATTGTTAACATTTGGAGAAAAAATCATCCCTGCGGCTTTCCAGATAACAAAAAAGAGCTCCCATAAGGGAGCTCTTAAAAACCAATCGGTTATGATTAGCTGTTTGCTTTAGCTGCTTTGTATTTTCTTACAGCGTCAGCCAGTTTAGGCAGGATTGCTTTCAGGTCGCCAACGATACCCAGGTCAGCTACTTCGAAGATAGGAGCGGATTCGTTTTTGTTGATAGCAATGATCAGTTCGGAGTTTTCCATA
>NZ_JBGVHV010000099.1:0-3017 GCF_045122575.1 Anaerotignum sp.
ATTACCATGATCATACCTGTTGTTGTGCAAGTTTCACATGCTACACGGGAATGGGGGTCTTTTGCCAGCAGTGCGTCCAGCACGCCGTCGGAAATCTGGTCACAGATCTTATCGGGATGACCCTCTGTAACAGATTCGGAAGTGAATAATCTTCTGCTCATGTTCTGTTCTCCTTTTTTCTACACGATTTTTCAGCAACTGTAAATAAAGATTTCTAAGGAGAGATTTTAAAACGAAAAATCCATTCGTAATGCTTCGCATTACTCAAAATGCCCTTACGGGTCCACAGTCCTTCGGACTATGTAATTTGCTCCGCAAACCATTTTTTGCATCTATGACCAATGAACCTTGCAAGCAAGTTCATTGCTCCTCTCTGCAAAAAGGCTTTCTCCGCTTTAAACAAAAAAATAACCTCTGCATAACAGGGGTTTTCTAATGTAATCTCATCTTCCGCAATATTGCGGGGGAATTAGCACCGATGCGTTTCCGCCGGTTGCCGGGTGTCACAGGGCCCTGTCCCTCAACCACTCTTGATAAGTCCTTTATTTACTTTCTGCAGTATTGTATCAAGGTTACAACATCCTGTCAATAAATTTTCGACAGAAAAAAAGACCATTTTCGAAGTTTGCCAGTTTGCATAGTCAAATCCTCGGAAAAGGTCATTTTTCTGTTGTTTTTGCGATATTACAGATCTTTTTCATTGATGAAAACACCGCTGTACTGGGGCAGTCCAAAGCGTTCCATGAACCACTGGCATTTGCAGAGGAACAGATAATAGATATTCAGCCCACATCCATGCAGGCTTTCGAAATTCCCCTGTCCTTTGGCAATCAGGAGATCCGCCCCGTCCATTTCTGCTTTCGCTTCTGCGGAAATCCATGGAATATAAGTCCCTGCGATATTCGTACCATTGGGGATGACTCTGCCGCAGGCATCGATGCCAACCTGCAGCGCATCCTCCACGGTCGCATCATTCAGCACAGGTTCCCCGCGGACGATAACGGTACGTTCCACATAGGGAAATTTTTCTGCGATGGTTTCCAGCAGAAGTTTATCCAGAACGATCTCGCCGCAGTTATCGGTCATATAGACCAGTTTCTTTGCATGTTTCAGGTTTTCCGTAAAGTTCTGATAGGTATCTGCGGAAAGCGGCAGCGTTTCCGCCTGTTCCAGAAATTCCATGAGTTTTGCGTCATTCACGCTGTCCATGGCGCCAAAATCGATGAAATTGCCGATCTGCGCAAAACGCAGTGCCAGAGCCAGAGGGTCAGCCGCATTACTGATTTTTTCTCTGATTTCATCCTCTTTTTCCAGCATCATGGCATTATAGCCCTGTTTCAGTTCCTCAAAACTGAAGGGCTTACCAAAATATGCCTCATGCAGTCTGCCGATATGAGAAAGAAGGACAGGAGCCGGTTCTTCCGCCCCATTGTTTGCGATAATCCCCAGCACTTTTCCCAGATATTCTGCCTTCTTTTCCTCATCAGGATATTTTTTGATATTTTCCGCCTGTCTTTTTACCAGACAATGCATACATTCCGCACTGACCTTCATTCTTTCTCACCTTCTCCATTTAACATGGGCAGGAGAGCTTCCCCCCATGTCTCCACCAGTTTTTCCAGTTTCCATGCCGCATTGGCAGGGCTGGTGGAAGGCATCTGTGTTGCCGTGATGCCCAGTCGTTTTTCCTGATGCTTCTGAAATAATTTGTAAGATGTACCGCCGTTGCAGAGAATGGGGATATTTCCCGTTACTGCAAGGATACGCTCCAAGTCCGCAGGCTCCACATTGCGGATACTGCTGTCGCTGCTGCCGATGATGTCACAGCTGTGAATAACATCATGCAATGCAATATGGTTCCGCAGGAGCAATGCCTTTTTTTCTTCTATGGTCTGGGGCACTTCTTCCTCCGTTACTGCCGCCAGCATCTTCCAGAAGCGATTCTGAGGATGGCCGTAATAAAAACCCACTTCACGAGATTTTCTGGAGGGGGCTGTGCCAAGGATCAGCACACGGCTATCTTTATCACAAACGGGTTCAAATTCCTGCGTCACCCGCTCCCACTTTTTTTCGTCTTTCATTTTTTCACACTTCTTTCAGCCACTTCGCCGCATCCAGCGCATGGTAGGTGATAAGAATGGTCGCCCCCGCCCGTTTCATGGCGATCAGGTTTTCCATGACGATGCGTTTTTCGTCGATCCAACCCATCTGTGCCGCCGCCTTTACCATGGCATATTCCCCGCTGACATTATAAACCGCAATGGGCAGGTCGAACCGCTGAGATGCCGCTTCCACCACGTCCAGATAAGCCAGGGCAGGCTTCACGATATACATGTCCGCCCCTTCTTCGATATCATCGGCAATTTCTCTGAGGGCTTCTTTTTTGTTGCAGACATCCATCTGATAGGAGCGTCTGTCCCCAAACTGTGGCGCAGAATGGGCCGCATCCCGAAAGGGGCCATAATAGCCCGATGCAAATTTTGCGCTATAGGCCATGATGGGCGTATTGACAAAACCATTTTCATCCAGCGCCACACGGATGGCCGCGACTCTGCCGTCCATCATATCGGAGGGGGCAATGATATCCGCTCCGGCCTGCGCCAGCGTTACACTCATTTTTGCCAGAAGGGGCAGGGTTTCGTCATTCAGGATATGGCAGCCTTCTACCAGCCCGCAGTGGCCATGGGAAGTATATTCACACAGGCAGACATCGGCAATGACCAGCAGTTCGGGGTAGTTTTTCTTAATATATCGAATGGCTCTCTGGGTAATGCCGTCGGGATGATAGGCCTGAGAACCCACTTCGTCTTTTTCGGCAGGGATACCGAAAATCAGCACCCCGCTGATGCCGCTCAGTTTCACTTCCGCCAAGAGTTCATCCAGCATATCGATGGAATACTGATAGATATTCGGCATAGAAGGAATGGGGTTTTTGATATTTTCCCCTTCGATAACAAAAATGGGATAAATCATTTCCTCGGGAGAAATCCTTGTTTCTCTTACCAGTTTCCGCATGG
>NZ_JBGVHV010000100.1:0-2292 GCF_045122575.1 Anaerotignum sp.
GGCAGATTTCTGCCTGTACCTACTTATGGAAAATAATCAGAATACAACTCCCAACAGACCCAAACGCAAACAGCTGGCTCCCAGAGATATGATCATCGTTGCGCTGATCGTCCTCGTTATGACACGCATCAACTGGGCAAACATGAATAGTTTCCATGTGCTGATCCTGTTCATGCTGTTCCTGATGCTCATGCTGCGCTGGGGCAATATGCGTAAAGAAGCTGTACGCAAGCAGGCAATGGAACGTTACAAAGAACAGTTTGAAGCCGAAGCAGCAAAAAAAGCCGAAAATCAGGCCGAACCCGTTGCTGCAGAAGATCTCTCTGTAGACGGTGAAGCTGTTCCCACTGAGGAACTCGCTGCAGCCGAAGAAGTTCCCGCTGAGGAAATTCCCGCAGAAGAATCTGTGGAAGAAAAATCTGAAGTATGATTATGGATAAAAAAGGGATGTCATCTGACATCCCCTTTTTATTTGCTTATTTCTCTCCAAATTTATACCCTACGCTCCAGACTGTGCGGATGCCCCATGTATCCTCGCTGTTCAGTTTTTCACGGATCCTTTTCACATGTACGTCTACCGTTCTGGTATCGCCCACATATTCATAGCCCCAGATCCGATCCAGAAGCTGTTCTCTGGTAAATACCCGATTTGGATTCTGAGCCAGAAAAGAAAGGAGTTCAAATTCTTTCGGCGGAAAGTCCAGGCTTTTCCCATGATAGGAAACAGAATAATTGGACAGGTTGATTTCCAGTGCATCAAACCGCAGCACATCCTTATCCACTTCTTCCTGTCTGGGTTCATATCTGCGCAGCACCGCCTTCACCCTCGCCACCAGTTCTTTGGGGTCAAAAGGTTTTACGATATAGTCATCAGCCCCCAGTTCCAGACCAAGCACCTTATCAAAAGTCTCACCTTTTGCCGTCAGCATGATGATGGGCACACGGCTGTTTTTTCTGATCTCTGTGCAGACCTGATAGCCATCCATACCGGGCAGCATCAGATCCAGCAGGATCAGATCGGGCTGAAAGGATTCCGCCGCCTTGAGGGCTTCTCTGCCATCATAGACTTCTTCCGTTTCATAGCCATCCTTCATCATATACAGAGAGATGAGTTCCGCAATATGCAGATCATCATCTACGATCAGAATTTTCTGTTTCCCCATCTTCTCCACCTCTTTTTTAAATTATTTCAATTCAACAACGGTTACACCGGCCTCGCCCTCGCCAAATGTACCGGGTCTGTAACTTTTCACATGAGAATTCATTTTCAGGTAATTCTGTACCCCTGCACGCAGCGCGCCGGTACCCTTACCATGGATGATGACTACCTGTTTCAGACCGGACAGATATGCGTCATCGATATATTTATCAATATTTGCAATGGCTTCATCCACCAGCTGACCGCGGCAGTCGATTTCCGCAGAAATAAACTGACTCTTGGAAAGTTTCGCCCTTGCAGGCTGTTTTCTCTGCTGTTTTTCCTTAGGCTGAGGGGTATCATCCAGCATCAGTTCCGCCACAGGAACCTTCATCTTCATAATACCCATCTGCACCATAACTTCTTTATTCTTATCAGGCGCAGCCAGCACTTCCCCGTTCTGGTCGAAGGAGATCACATAGACTCTGTCGCCCACCTTCAGGTTTTCGGGTGCCTTGTGGTTGGGTTTCACCCGTTTGGATCTCAGGAAATCTGCCTGCATGGTAGAAAGTTTTTCGTTCAGTTTCTGTCTCTGTTCCAGCGCCTTGTTCTTGTTGTTGGCCTCTTTCGCCTGTTTGTTCATCTCTTTGATGATGCTGTCGGCTTCTTCCTTGGCCTTCACATAGATCTGTTTCGCTTCTTCTCTGGCTTTTTCCAGGATCTTTTCTTTCTGCTGTTTTGTTTTTTCCTTCTGGCGTTCCACTTCTTTTTTCAGCGCTTCCGCTTCTCTGCGGTATTCTTCCGCTCGTTCCTGTTCGATCTTCACGGATTTTTTGCTGATTTCCAGATCGGTGATCACATCTTCAAACTTCGCTTCGTCCTGACTGATAAATTCTTTCGCAGAATCCAGAATATAATCCTGCAGCCCCAGACGTTTGGAAATGGCAAAGGCATTACTCTTACCGGGAATACCGATCAGCAGTTTATAAGTCGGACGCAGGGTTTCCACGCTGAATTCACAGCAGGCATTTTCTACATGGTCTGTAGAAAGAGCAAATACCTTCAATTCGCTGTAGTGGGTGGTCACTGCCGTTCTGATTTCTCTTTCCAGCAGGGCTTTGATGATAGCAATTGCCAGAGCCGCACCTTCTGTA
>NZ_JBGVHV010000101.1:0-2091 GCF_045122575.1 Anaerotignum sp.
AATAAAAAAACGGCAAAGCCGAAGCCCTGCCGCCTGTTTTTTTAATAAAGCCCTCATCTGTCGCTTTGGAAAAATTTGGAGAATGGGTGTGTGTCTGCCGAAGCAGTTCCGCCTTCTTCCGCCGAAGCGCCGCCCTTTGGCTCCATCTGCATCCGATACAGAAAAACAACTGCCAAAGCAGCCATCCCCCTGCGTCTTTTGCCGATTTTACCGCCGTTTGCCGCAACAAAGGCTGTATTAACAAAAAATACAGCCTGTATTATATCTAAAAATCGACAACTTGTCAATTAGAAAGAAATAGGTATTGATAAAATCCTGTTTTCGCCTGTATAATAGAAAAGATAGATTCCGAGCGGAATCGTATGTAAAAATTTTTTGAAAAGGAGAAATGAACCTATGAGATATGAAGGTACCGTATACAGACCCCCCAGTGAGGCAGGCAGCCTCATCATTCAGCTGACTATCGGCTGCGCAAGAAATACATGCACATTCTGCAATATGTATAAGGATAAAAAATTCCGCATCCGCCCTCTGGAAGAAGTGGTGGAAGATCTGGCTATGGCCAGAAAATATTACAGCCGCATCAAAGTGCGCCGTATTTTCCTGGCAGACGGTGATGCGCTGATCGTGAAAACGGAAGACCTGCTGTATATTCTGGAAAAATGCCACGAATACTTCCCCGAATGTGAACGTATTTCCGTTTATGGCGCACCCAAGGATATCCTGCACAAAACCCCTGAAGAACTGAAACAGCTGAAGGCTGCAGGTCTGGATATGGTTTATATGGGTCTGGAATCCGGCGCCGATGAAGTGCTGAAAGATGTTAAGAAAGGCGTAACTGCGGACGAAATGATCGAAGCAGGTAAAAAAGTGCGTGAAGCTGGTATGATCCTGTCCATGACTGTGATTTCTGGTCTGGGCGGCAAAAAATACTGGAGAGAACATGCGCTGGGCAGTGCCAGAGTCATTTCTGCCATCAAACCCGAATATGTGGGTTTCCTGACACTGATGATCGAACCCGGCACAGAAATGTATGACCAGTATAACAGAGGGGAAATCGAACTCTTGACCCCTCACGAAGTGCTGGATGAAACAGAATTGTTTATCCGCAGCGTAGATGCGGAAGGAACCATGTTCCGTTCCAACCATGCCTCCAACTATATTCCTTTGGGCGGCACACTGAACGGCGAAAGAGATAAAATTCTGGGTCAGATCGAAACAAGCAGACAGAGAAGCAAATTCAGACCTGATGTTTTCAGAGGTATTTAAACAAGGAAAATCCTGCACAGTGACAATGCACTGAGCAAGCTTGCTTGCAGAAGGGCATTGGCATTGGGCAGGTTAGATGATATGAGTAAAGAAGCGACTGAAGGAAGCGATTTACGAATAGCAACGTCAATCGTGGGAGTGCGAAGTACGAAACGATTGACTTTCCATAGTACTAAAGTAAGGAGTTTTTTGTATGGCGTGGCTGGGTTTTGTCACATGGATAACGATATATGGCTGCCTTTTTCTGGCTGTTGTTACAGGCCGCTTGGGCTGGGCGCTGCTCTCCGGCTGGCTCATTCCCATCCTTGCCATGGCCATCAGCTTCCGGGAAGGCATGGTGGTAAATGGGCTGATGTTCCTCATCTGTTTACTGATGTTTCTGGCATGCCGCAAGGGGCTGACAGAGGTGCGCGGCTGGAACATCAAGCAGAGAAAACGGCGTCCCTTCCTGTTCTGTGCCCTGTATCTGTTTAGTTTTCTGCTGATGTTTTACTGCGTGGCGCAGGCACAGATCCAGGGGTATATCCTGAATATACAGGGTTGGGGCAGCGAAACGCTGCCGATGCTGCGTCTGCATCTGACGCTGCTGCCGATGCTGCTGCTGAATTATGCCTATACAGGGATGATCTATACAGCCATCGAACGTACGAAGCTGAAACAGAGAGAACTGATCCTGCTGGAATGCAGATGTTTCATTGCCCATGAAACAGGGGCAGAAAAGATCGCCCGTCAGGCTCACTATCTGGAGGGCATCAACAATGGCATCACATACCATTTTCAGCTGACGAAGCGCACCTATCATATGCTGAAAAAGGAAAAAAC
>NZ_JBGVHV010000102.1:0-13230 GCF_045122575.1 Anaerotignum sp.
ATTTCTGGCAAAGCCTTTCTATGATGCCATGGTAAAATGGCATATTTACGATGAAACAGGATTTGCCCCTATTTATGATGAAAGGATTGACGAGGGCGTTGTTTACGGAGAAAACGGCAGCAAGAAAATCCTCTTCCGCAAGGACGATCAGGTCATGGCATTTTTCTATTACGGTCAGGACGATATTCTGACCCATCTGCCTGAAATTTTTGCTCTGACCGACGTTGCCTACGTCAAAGACCAGCTTTAAGGAGGGAGATAAGATGAAAAAAACCATACGGCTCATGCCATATTCCATCTATGAAGCCCCCGCTTTAGCGGAATGGTTTTCCGCCCAAAGCGAAAAAGGGCTGTTTCTTGATTCCGCCAACTGGATCTTTGCGGTATTTTCCAAAAGGGAACCCCAGAAAACGAAATACCATCTGGAAGTTATCACAGGACAGGATGCCATTCCCTCTGCGGAATTGCTGGAAAGTTACAGTGCCTTTGGCTGGGAATATCTCTCCTGTATGAGCGGCTTATATCATATTTTTGCTACTGTTACGGAAAAACCTGCGGAACTGCATACTGACCCCATCGTGCAATCCCTTGCCTTTGAAAAAATTGAAAAAAGAGTCAGCAACGGCTTTTTCACCTGCATACTGCTGATGCTCTATATCCTCTTTGCCAACGGAGCGACCCTGCGCAGCGGTGTCTTTACCCTGACTGCGATTGTATCGCAAAACCTGATCCCCTTCTTTCTGGCAGATTTCCTGCTGATCTTGCTATTTTTCTTCGGGCGGCTGCTGCCCTTTCTGCAGATCCGCAAGCAGATGAAAGCTTTGCGAAACGGCAGTTTCCCTGAAGTCAGAATCAGAAGAAAACTCCACAGCGGCTATTGCCATCTGGGCGTCTTTCTCTGTCTATGCGTCATGATATTTTACACTATGACCATAGCGACCTATACCTCTGTGGAAGAAGCAATGGCGCAACAGGGACACATTCCTTTTGTTACGCTGGAGGAGATCGAAGGGCTGCCGCCTGTCTATCCCATTAATTACAGCGACCCCGCCGACTTCCCCGAAGAGGACGATTATCTCTACTCCGAGGATCGCTCCCTGCTGGCACCGAAACAATTTATCCTCCGGCAGGATGAAGCGGAGCCCCTGCGAAACAACAAAGAGCCCTCTTATCTCTGGATGCATTACATCGAGGTTTCGCTTCCTTTTCTGGCAGAACCCCTCTATCAGGACCGCATAAAGGAGCTTCTTCCGGAAGATGCCGTTCCCGTTTCGGTTTCTGCCTTTAGCATGGATGAAATGCAGGCATACGAGACATCTGAAGGCGTGTATTTCTTTTTGCGGGAAGGAAATAAGACCCTCTGTATCCAGCACCACGGCACAGGAAATCCCCTGCCCTATGCCGAACGATTTGCCGCTTTTCTGGAAGAAGAAAATCCTTGGCCCTTTCTTTCGGAATAACAAAAAAGACACTGCATCAGGACTTTTCTGATACAGTGTCTTTTTTCATTCTTTTTTCAGCAAAGATTATTCGTTTTCTGCTTCTTTTTCAGAATCCTTTTCGCCTTCGATTCTCAGGTTTACGGAAGCCATTTTGAATTTATCATGAACTGCTTTCATGGCTACATCCACGTCATCTTTCGCAATCAGAACAGTGATCTTGATTTCGGATGTGGAGATCATCTGAATGTTTACACCGGCATCATACATTGCTTCGAAGAACATTGCCGCAACACCGGGGTTTGTTGCCATACCTGCACCAACGATAGACAGTTTTGCTGTGTTTTCGTCGTGTACGATTTCCTGTGCTGTCAGGCGTGCTTTGTTCTTTTCCAGAGCTTTCAGTGCGATATCCAGATCATCTTCGCCAATAGTGAAGGAGATATTCTGTCTGCCGTCTGCACCTGTAGACTGCAGGATGATATCAACACTTACTTTTTCTTTTGCCATCAGGGAGAACACTTCAAAGGCTTTACCGGGTTCATCCTTGATGCCCATAACAGAAATACGAGAAACTTTTTTATCCGCTGCAACGCCGCTAACCAGCATTCTTTCCATCTTTGTTTCCTCCTTAACTTCAGTACCTTCCGCTTCGGACATGCTGGAACGTACCACCAGTTTCACATTGTATTTTTTCGCTACTTCCACAGAACGGTGATGCAGAACTTTTGCACCCAGAGATGCCAGTTCCAGCATTTCGTCGTAGCTGATTTCATCCAGTTTGACTGCATCGGGCACTACACGAGGGTCTGCTGTGTAAACGCCGTCTACGTCTGTATAAATTTCGCAGATATCTGCATTCAGTGCCGCTGCCAGTGCCACTGCAGAAGTATCAGAACCGCCGCGGCCCAGTGTTGTCGTATCACCAATGGCATTTACGCCCTGGAAACCTGTTACCAGAACGATGCTGCCTTCATCCAGTTCGTTTTCGATTCGTTCCGTATTGATGGTACGGATGCGGGCATTGCTGTATGTATTTGTGGTTTCGATCCCAACCTGCGCAGCATTCAGAGATACCGCTCTGCCGCCGATGGCACTGATCGCCATGGCCATCAATGCTACAGACTGCTGTTCCCCTGTGGATAACAGCATATCCATTTCTCTGCGGCTGGGTTTATGATTGATCTCTTTCGCCTTCGCGATCAGACCATCCGTTGTTTTGCCCTGTGCAGACAACACAACTACCACGTCATGTCCTTCCATTCTTGTTCTCATGATGCGTTTTGCAACATTGAGCACTCTTTCTGCATCTGCGACGGAACTGCCGCCGTATTTCTGCACGATCAACATTGTCCATTCCTCCTGTTATTCTGTCTCTACCAGCACACCCTGCATATCTGCTTTCAGCAGATTCAAATCCCAGTTATGTTCCAGTGTGCCTAAGTATACGGACATTTTTCTTTCGAATTCCTCCGCCTTATCCTTTGTTACCATTGCCATCAGGGTAGACCCTGCGCCGCTCAGATAGCTGGCAACGGCACCAAATTCCTTGGCGTGTTTAAAAATTTCATGCATGCCGGGGATGAGCTGCGCGCGGTAAGGCTGATGCACACAATCCTCCATGGCCATGTCAAAGTTCTCATATTTTCCCGTCATCATAGACGCCACCAGCAGTGCTGCACGGGATGCGTTGAATACCATATCTTTTCTGGTATAGCTATCAGGGAGCACCCCTCTTGCATCAGCGGTGGAAACCGGGAAATCAGGAACCATTGTAGCAAAAATCAAATCATCTGGCAACTCCAAACGCACATGATTCATCTTTTCTGCATCCTGTGCGCCAACTACCATGCTGCCGTAAATGGCAGGATTGGAGTTATCGGGATGGCCTTCCAGCTGGGCTGCCATCTGTGCCAGTTCATCTTTATCACAAATATTTCCCGCCAGCGCATTGGCTGCAAAAAGTCCCCCTACGATGCAGGCAGCAGAACTGCCCAGCCCTCTTACCATGGGGATATAGTCTTCCTGCACGATGCGTACCCCTGGCATTTTCAGCCCTTTCTGGTCATAGAAATACTTCATGGTTTTGTAGATCAGATTTTTCTCGTCGGTGGGAACGGTGATCGCCTGTTCACGCTTCACTTCGATGGTCAGACCTTCGGTCTGTTCTTCCACCCAGATGTGGTTATAAAGTTCTACTGCGATGCCGATGCTGTCAAATCCGGGCCCCATATTTGCAGATGTGGCCGGAACGCGAATGTGTATCATTTTGTTCCCTCCTAATTTATCATAAAAGCAGACCTGCCTCCTGCTGCAATGCCGTACCGCAGTCCGCTTTTATTTCCCCTTTTATTCTCTTGCAATGATTTTTAAAGACTGCACGCCCTGCAGCCCTTCGATACGATTAACCAGATGGCTGAATTCTCCCTGCATTTCGTTTGTTTCAATGCAGAGTGTTACGTTCGCGATCCCGTTGATGGGGATGGTCTGGTTGATGGTCAGGATATTTGCACCTTCATCTGCCACGCCGTTCAGCACAGAAGACAGAAGACCGGGTGTATGATCCAGATTCAAAGACACAGTTACCGTTTTTCCTCTTGTGTTTTCGTACAAAGGATGAACTGCATCACGATATTTATAGAAAGCACTGCGGCTGATGCCAACCTTATTTACGGCATCCTGCACGGTCTTTTCTTTTTTACTTTCCAGCAGATTTTTTACTTCCATTACCTTCAGGAAGATTTCAGGAAGCACGGTTTTATCTACGATATAATAATTTTTATCTTCTCTCATGGGGAGCCCCTCCTGTTTGCCTTATAAAAACATTTGTTTTCGACACAAGGAATATATCATAAAATCAACCGCAATGCAAGTACAAATATAAAAAATGTCCACCGTAGACAAATTTTTGTCATTCTTTAGAGAAAATCTGCTTTTTTCCATCTTTTTTTAGCGGATTTCACGGAGAAACCCTCTTTTTTTCGCTTTTCGGTTTCCATTGGGAAAGTTTTCTGCTAGAATAAATAAGATGTATTTGCAGTTTTCAGGCTGCATAATAAGGAGAATTTTTATGAAAACGGTAAGACCCGTAAAACCGAAACATGCCCCTTTGCTGGGTCTGTTTCTGAACGGATACGAAAACATGCGTCAGAAAATGGATGCGCCCTGCCGCCGCCCTTTGCTGGATATTGCCCCTCTGGCCTTCGGCAAATGGTATTACACGGCACTGGCCAACGAAACCATCCTTTCTCCTGCCAATATCCTGGATCTGGATTTCAGGGATGAAGCTGGCGATACAACTGAATATGCCTATGTAATGAAGACAAAACCCGCGGAAGAACAGACCGATGAGGAATTTGTTTCCGAGTACAGTTTCAGCCTGATGTGCTATTCCACAGAGGCACACCCACTGGTAGAAGATCTGCAGACCCTCATCGATTTCTGCACCCCTGATCGCGCCACCGACGGAAACGGCCTGCTTCTGGAGGAAGATCAGAAGCTCCTTCAGGAAAAACTGAGCACAAACTCTGCCTTCTATCTGGAATATCTGACCCGTCTGGCGTGGCTCCACGGGCTGCTGGTATCCATGCCTTCCATCCATACCCGGAGGGTACGTCCGGCCTCTGCCTGTGAAAGTTTCTTTGCCCAGTCCACCGCAGATATCCTGTTTCAGCTGGCAGAAACCGCCTGCATGCTGACAGCGGAACGCTTTTCCTATACCATGGAACTGGAAGACGGCATTGCCACATCCGACTTTTTCTATCTGCTCCTGCGAAATCATCAGGAAATAGATAAAATCTTCATTGACTTCTATAAGAGAGTAGATGTGGACATCGAGCGGATCTGGCAGATTTCGCCCGAAAAACTGACGGCAGAGGAAAAATCCATCGTATCTTCCTTCCTTTTTACAGGGATCATGCTGGATAAATGGTTCCTGACTCCCATGAGCGTGTTTTTCCGCTTCATCCGTCCCATCGCCTTCACGCCCATGCGCTTCTATTCGCTGGTAAATAATCTGGCGGCGCTGGTTCTGATGCAGCATAATCTGGGGGCAGAACTTTTCACACCGCCTACCTATTATAGTCTGACAAAAATCGGCAAAGCTCTTTTCGCCGATCCGGAAAAAGAAGGCATCGACCGACAGAAAATGCCCACCACTCTGCCCTATGAACAGCTGGTGGCTGCAGTACAGCAGGAAAACGACCTGCGCATACAGGAAAGAATGTTTCTGATGGAGATCGTTCCCGATGTGCTTTCCATCAAAGTCACCCAGATGAAGGATACTGAACTCTGGAAGATCCTAGAAGTAGGACAGGATATGGATGTGAACGTTCTCTGCAAAGACCTCTGTGCAGCCTTCTGCATGGAAGAAGGTGCGGATTATCTCCTTTCCGTTCCCGATCAGAACGGCTTCCCCATGGAATTTTCCGCCAGAGGCTCCAAGCGTTCTCTGAACAAGGCCAACGGCAAAGACCTGCAGGATCTGCCTTTACAGATCGGCAGCAGGCTCCTGCTTTTCCCCACACAGGGAAAGGGGAACGGCCTCATTCTGGAGATCATCGATAAAGGAAAGGGAAATCCCTATATCCTGTATCCCCGTATCACCAATCAAAGCGAAAAAATCGTCGAAATGGAAAAAATCGACGAAATGTTTTAAATAGATCGAAAGAAGGTACTCCCATGACAAAGAACCTGAACCATGCCCATGGCGGCGATCTGGATGCCATCCAGCGCAACTACGGCATCCCCAAAGAAGAGATCATCGACTTCAGCGGCAACATCAACCCTCTGGGCTTTCCCAAAACAGCAGAAGAGGCCCTGAAGGATAACCTGCATCTGATCTGCACCTATCCCGACAAAAAATATAAGGCTCTGAAAAAGGCCATCGGCGCATACACAGGGGCAGATGCTTCCCACATTGTCGTGGGCAACGGCTCCACAGAGCTGATCTCCACATTCATCCAGACCATCAACGCGGAACACTCCGTTATCATGGGTCCCGCCTATTCCGAATATGAAAGAGAAGTAACGCTGAACGGCGGCGAATTCACTTATTTCCCTCTGAAAGAGGAAGAAAATTTCCGTCTGAATCTGCAGGCTCTTCTGGAAGCCCTGACACCGGATATCGGCATGTTCATTGCCTGCAACCCCAACAACCCTACTGGCACAGCCATCCGTGTGGAAGAAATGCGTATCATTCTGGAACACTGCAAAAAAATCGGTGCATCCGTGATGATCGACGAAACCTATATCGAATTTTCCGATATCCTGCCGGAAATCTGCTCCATCCCTCTGGTGGCGGAATTCGATAATCTTTTCGTCATCCGCGGTACATCCAAATTCTTTGCGGCTCCCGGCATCCGTCTGGGCTACGGCATCAGCTCCAATCAGGCCTTTCTGGATCGTTTCAAAACAAATTCCGACCCTTGGAGCGTAAATTCTCTGGCAGATTTCATCGGTCAGCATATCTTTACGGATTTTGAATTCCATAAAAAGACCCAGAAACTGGTTTCCGAAGAAAGAAGAAAAGCCTTCCGTGAACTTTCCACATGGAAAAACATCACTGCGTTCCCTTCCGAAGCCAACTTCATCCTGCTGAAACTGAAAACAGACAAGGTAACTGCCCATGATCTGTTCGAAGCATGCATCCAGAAAAAAATGCTCATCCGCGATGCTTCTTCCTTCACATTTCTGGATGAATCCTTCCTGCGTTTCTGCATCCTTTCTCCCGAAAACAATGCCGCTCTGCTGGCAGAACTGAAATCCATCGTAGAGGAATAAACTGCTATCGTAAGGAATGGGAAACTGCACATATTATCTCAGAACGACTCTCGTTTTGAGGTGATCTTATGAATCAGACCATCAGCCGCAAAGATCTTTGCGGCTATTTATCTCTATTGCGAAATACTCTGACAGAACAGGATCTCTTTCCTGCGCCGAATGTGATTTTTCTGGGCAGCCGCGCTCTCTATCATCATCTGGCAAAACAGCCCTGTGACGGAGATACCATCGGCGGGATCCTGAAAAAAATAGAGACCTGCATTCCTCTGGCCGTAACGGAGGAAAGCTTCTCTCTCTTCCTTTCCGCCTGCAAAGAACCAAAAACAGAGCGCACCCGCAACTTTCTGGAAAGCAGCAAAGCAGATTTTCTTCTGCTGGTACATCAGACGGCAAAGGACGAGCAGCAGTGGCGCGCCCTGACGGAACTCTGCGAAAAACTGAGGCAAAAAAACGTACAGATATAAACTGATATAAAAGGAGGTGTTTTCCGTGGACAACAAACCCTACAGAAATTTAAACGAATACTACCGTGAAATTTTCGGCAGAAAAACCGCAAAAATCTCTCTGGACGGGGGCTTTACCTGCCCCAACCGAGACGGCAGATGCGGCACAAGGGGCTGTCTGTTCTGCAGCGCAGGGGGCAGCGGTGATTTTGCGGAAAACGCCTCCCTTTCCATTCGGGAACAGGTAGAACGGGGCAAAGCCCAGACCGCCGAAAAATGGAAAGACCCTGCTTATATCGCCTATTTTCAGGCCTTTACCAACACCTACGCCCCAGTGAAGGAACTGCGCCGAAAATACGAAGAAGCCCTGACCTGCGACGGCGTGGAGGGCATCTCCATTGCCACCAGAAGCGACTGCCTGCCCGAGGATGTACTGGATTATCTGGAAGAACTGAACCAAAAAACAAAGCTCTGGGTAGAACTGGGGCTGCAGACTGCCGACGAGGCTTCTGCCCAGCGCATCCGCCGTGGCTATCCCCTCTCCGTCTTTGAAAAAGCCGTCATGGATCTGGCCGAACGACAGATCCCCGTCATCGTCCATGTCATTCTGGGACTGCCGGGAGAAAACAGAGAAACCCTCCTTCGCACCATCGACTGCGTGAACCGCCTGCCCGTACAGGGCATCAAGCTGCAGCTCTTGCATGTCCTTGCCGACAGCGACCTGGCGGAAATTTACCAAAAAGGCGATTATACACCCCTGACCAAAGAGGAATACATCTCCCTTGTGGGCGACTGCATTGCCCATCTGCGGAAGGATATCGTCATCCACCGCCTGACGGGAGACGGCGACAAAAATACTCTGCTGGCTCCTCTCTGGAGTTTAAGAAAGCGGGACGTCCTCAATTCCATCCATAAATATCTGAAAGAAAACAGGATTCAGCAAGGAATGTCCTGTAAATTTGACTGATGTTATTTACAAGAAAAGAGAAAATGTGCTAATATTTGTATTGCATGAAAGCAAAATCTGACCGAAAGGAGGTCTTTCCATGTCCATGCAGTATTCCACAAAAAAACTGGCGGAAAATAAACTCATCATCCTGCATCTGTTGCAGAAAATGGGGATCTCTCTTTCCAATAGTGAAATTTGCCAGTTCCTGCTGGAAAAAAATTATATGGATTATTTTTCCATTCAACAGTATCTTTCCGAACTGGAAACTGCCGGCTGGCTGGAAAAGACCCAGGAACAGAACCATACCCGCTACACCCTGACCGATGACGGGGAAGAAGTCATGAATTACTTCATCAACCGCATCTCCGATGATGTCAAAAACGAGATCAACACCTATGTACGGGAAAACAGCAAACGGATCCGCGCAGAATATGCCGTGACTGCCAATTATTTCCCCGAACTGAATGGTGATTTTCTGGTAAAATGCGGCCTTTGCGACGATACCGGGGCAACCTTGATGGAAATCAGCGTTTCCGTTGTTTCCAAAAATCAGGCCCAGAACATCTGCCGCAACTGGAAGAAAAACGTAAACCAGTATTATCGGGAATTCCTTTCTTCCCTTGCCACAAAGGAAGACAACCTGCCCGAAGAATAACCCTTACATATAAAAAATGACAGCGAAGCATTTGCCCGCTGTCTTTTTTATTGCGAAAAAGTCTATGTCTGCGTTTATTTTCCTGCTTTGATCTTGCAGATGCTCTGGGTCATACAGCCCATGGGACATAATCACATTATAAATAGCTTCTCAGTTTTTCCTTGTCGATGATCTCAATTTTCCCGCGGGAAAGGGCCACCGTCCCTTCCTCCACGAAATATTTCAATACCTTCGTTACCACTTCTCTGGCACTGCCGATGAAGCGAGCCACCTCTTCATGGGTCAGATGGATGGTCGTATCTCCCGTTTTTGCCATCTCATCCCAAAGGAAATGAGCCACCCGCCTATCTGCCCCCATAAACAGGATCTGCTGCATGGTCCACATCACATCGGAGAAGTTTTCCACCACTCTTTTATACAGGGATAATTCCACCAATGGATTCCCATGCATCACATCACTCAGTACGGGAGAAGGCAGTACCACCAGTTCCGAATCCTGTACGGCTTCGATCAGCACATCAAAAACGATGGCATCCATCAGACAGGAAGCAGAAAGCACGCAAAGTTCCCCCTGATGGAGACGATACAGGGTCACTTCTCTGCCCTCTTCGGAAACGATATAAACTCTGAGCTGCCCCTGCGCCACATGGACGATGCCGCTGCATTCTCCGCAGCCCCGGTGCAGGATATCGCCTTTTTTCATCTTCTGGGAAAGAACGCCTCCGGAAACCAGCGTCCGCTCCCTTTCATTCAGCTCTTCCCAGAAAGGGAAAATATTCTGAAATTCCATGATGATCCCTTACTTTCTGTTTCTTGCTTCCAGACGATAAATGGGCGCACCCTGCGCAGAGAATTTTTCTTCGTATTCTGTCATGATATTGCCTTCGTAATCGCTGTTGTGCAGATCCAGACTGATATTGGACAGCATCCAGTCATCGGCACAGAATTCATTCAGAGAAAATTCAAACAGACCTCTGTTATCTGTTTTGAAGAAAATTTCTGCATTTTCCCCCATGACACGGCGGTATTCCTGCAGGAACCCGCGGTAAGTCAGGCGGCGTTTATAGGTACGTTTTTTCGGCCAGGGATCGCTGAAGTTCAAATACAGTCTCTGAAATTCGCCCACCTCGAACAGGTCGGACAGATTGGATGCATTATCCCATACAAAAGCCAGATTCGGCAGTTCTTCGTCAGCACGTCTTGCCGCAATGGCTACCACTGTTTCCTGTCTTTCGATGCCGATAAAGTTCACATCGGGGTAAGTTTCCGCATTTTTACGCAGGAAGCCGCCCTTGCCGCAGCCGATCTCTACATAAATGGGATTGTCGTTGCCGAAATATTCTCTCCATTTGCCCTTCTTTTCGGGGGCATCATTGATGACAAGGCTGTTCTCCTGCAATTCCTGAGAAGCCCACGCTCTTTTTCTTACTCTCATATATATACTCCTTCAATGCTGAAATTTCAAAAACAACATATTGAGTATACATGGAAACGCACGCTTTTTCAACTGTTCCGATTTAAAAAGCAGATCCAATATCCCCACTCTCCGTTCACGCTGCGGAAGGTTTCAAAGCCAAAGGTTTCCGCATCTGCGGCATCGGCTTCTCTGTAATGACCGGGCAGCCCCAGATGGATCCCATCCTCCCTTTCCTGCAGGATCAGATGGTGATATTTCCGATCGGGCAGCAGGAAGAAAAACTCTCGCTGCCACTTCAGCGGAATCTGAGACAACAGGGTCAGTTCCTCCAAAGACAGGCATTTCCACGATTCCCCATCTCCGAAAGGAGACAATTCCCGATTGGAGGCAAACAGCATCTCCTTCGGTTCCACAGGCAGATGCTCCTCTTTTTCCTCCCTCTCCGCAGGAGGAGGATTCATCTTGCGGATCTGTTCCGTTTCTTCATGGCTCAAAACGCCCGTTTCCTCCAGTTCCTCCAGCTCCTTCCGAAATTTTGCCAAAAGCCCCTGAAAACTGCCATGTACGCTGCCCTGGCAGCGATCCTTCTGGGCTTCTGCAACTTTCGCATTTGTGTCTTTGGGTTCCTCCTCTTTTTCCATTTTGATCGTGGGTGCATGCTTCTCCAGAACCGCCGCCTCTGCTGCCTGCAGAAGGATCTCCTCCTGCGATGTTTCTTTTTTCGCAGGCACAAAATCCTTCTTCCAGTTTCGCTTCTCTTTGAAATAAGCTGTCAGAGGGGCAGAACCTCCCTCCGCCAGAAGCAGGACGGTATGAAATTCTTCTGCCCGTTTCCCATCTCCCACGGCATCCGGATCAAAGTCCCATTTCAGTTCACATCGTCCTTCTTTCTTTTCCGGAAAAACCTCCCCGCAGAAAATGCTTTCCTCCCCCGCCATCACATAAACATCGTACTGCAAAGGCTTCAAGCCCTGCATGGTCAGGTGCAGCCTGCCCTTGCCGTTTTTCAGTTCCATCACACAGCTGCCCCAAGGCGGACGCTTGCCCAGAGCATAGCCCGTCGTTTCCTGTCTGAGCATCAGGAATACCTTTTCATATCGTCTGTTATACATACCCTTCCCCCGTTCTGCTTGTCTGTTTGAATCACTTCATCGTTACAGCCTATGAACGGGAGAAAGAAAAAAGAACCTCTGATGAGGTTCTCTTACACTTCCTTCGGCATCCCATACAAAGACAGGGATGTATTCTTATATGCTTTTTCCTCGCTGACATCTTTCCCGAACCACTCAGGAGCAGCAAAACTTTCCGCCGCTTCTAAAGAGGGAAATTCCACCTCCGTGGTCATCAAGCCTTCCAGTTTCCCTTCGTAGAGATCCACTTCTGCGGTGTATTCTCCCACAGGCACCAGATAACGCTTCTTCACCACCGGTGTTCCTTCTGTTTTCAAAAGCAGTCTGTCATAATCCTCTTTTTTCAGGGGCAGTTCAAATTCTTCTCTGGCCAGATGACCTTTCCCCTTCACCGTCAGGATATACGCATCATCGGACTGACGAATACGAATGGTGGGGGAAAAAGAAATATATGCCTGAGAGATCTGCTTAAAGGGATATACGGTGATATCAAAAGGGATCTGTTTCGTTAAAAATTTTCTTTCTATTTCCATTGGGTTCTCCTTTTATCTGCCTAATATATTTTCTCCGCTATCTTCCCCGATTAAACGTCGGGAAAGTTTATAGTGGAAATTGTGCATACCTTCTCTGAAATAAAATCTGTGGGCATCCTTCCGCAGCTGATTCGTTGCCAGTTCAATCTGGCTGCAGCCATGTTCCAATGCGGTTCGTTTTGCTTCTGTAAACATCCGCTGCCCCACTTTCCGATTCCTGCATGCAGCGCTTACGACAAACTCCATCACTTCCGCGATACACTCGCAATGATGCAGCTGTTCCTCAAACCGAAGGTTCAGCATGGCTCTTACGTTTCCATCCGCTTCATCGATCAGGCAATACATATTGGGATTCTGCAGCTGCTTCTGATAAATCTTTTCAAAAATTTCATAGGGCAGCTGTTTATTTTCCATATCGCAGATCAGATCATAGACCGCCCTGCAGTCTTTTTCTTCGCTTTTCCGAATCATCACAGCCACCTCCCGTATTTTTTCATTATACCACAGGCAAATGTCTTTGGTTGAAAAAACACAAATTTTCCTGTAAAATAAAAATATTAGGACAAAATAAGAATATCAGGAGGGATCCCCTATGAAAAAAGTATATGTATTTCTGGCAGAAGGCTTTGAAGAAATGGAAGCCGTAACACCCGTTGACCTGCTGCGCCGTGTCAATCCCGGTGCTGTAGAAGTGAAACTGGTTTCCATCACAGGCAACAAGGCTGTAACAGGCGCCCACGGCATCACATACATGGCAGATCTGCTGTTCGAAGAGATCGAAGATGATGCAGATATGCTGGTACTGCCCGGCGGTATGCCCGGCACAACAAACCTGATGGCTCACGAAGGTCTGGCAGAGCTCTTGGTAAAACAGTATAACAAC
>NZ_JBGVHV010000103.1:0-3453 GCF_045122575.1 Anaerotignum sp.
CCGGCAACCACAACAGGTTTTTCCGCCGCCATGGCTTCCAGAGCCGCACGGCTTACGCCCACAAACACATCTGCCACAGAAACCAGTTCATTGATATCGGTTCTGCCGCCGGTCATGGTGATACATTCTCTGCCGATGGCAGCATTGGCTTCTTTTGTTTTTTCCAGCAATTCATCATATACATCACCACCGCCGACGATGAGCATTCTCAGACCAGGAACCGCCTTCGCCAGTTTCGGCCCCAGCGCGATCAGCTGTCTTGCCACCAGCGCACGGCTTTCGTCCATACGGCTGACATAAACCAATGTAGGTTCTTCTTCCTGCAAACCAAATTCCTTGCGTACTCTGCTCTGGTCTGTATCAGGGGAGAATTTTTCCGTATCGATACCATTGATGGTCACAAAAATATCTTCATATCGCACACGGTAGTTTTCCATCAGGTATTCGCGGATGTCATCACTGACTGCCACCACTTTCTGCCCCCAGTTGGTCAGATATTTCAGACCCATGCCCGTGTAAAATACCCAGTGGGCGGAGGTCACAAAGGTAAAGGCATCCTTCATTCTTGTCTTCAGCATACCGCAGACAAAGCTGGGGATCCTTGCATGGGAATGAACGATATCCACATTTTCTTTTTTGATGACCCTCTTCAGAATAAAATAGGAACGGATCATCTTAAATACGTTTCTCTGGTTCAAAGGTGCCTGATAATGACGGATCCCGACTTCTGCCAGTTCCTTTTCGTATACCCCGCCGTTGGAAGCAACGATGATATCATACCCCTGTTTTTTCAGTTCCTTGGAAAGTTCTACCACGTGGGTTTCTGCCCCGCCGATCTCCAGGCCCATCAGAACCATCAGAATTTTATATTTTTTCATGTTTCACCCTCCCATCATTCGCCGATGCCTGTCACTTTGATCACGGGTTTCGCATATTTTGTCACTGTGTTCATTTCGGAGTTTGTTTTCAGTTCCACAACGCCTTCTACAAAATAACCTTCTTCTTTTTCCATCACAGGACCCTCAATCGTCAGGCTGATGCTGTAGTAATCGGGATATTCCACCTGCTTTATGCTGCCATCTGCCGCAATCACGCCTTTCAGATAAGGCTTATGGCTCACTTCTGTAATGGTGCCGATGCAGATGCCTGTTTTTTCATCGAAAATCTTATCCCCTTCATGAAGAGCATTGACCGTAGGCATACGCACCTCGTCAATAAAAGCAGTGATGGTTCTTGTTTCCGCCGCATCGCTGACCCCTGCCGCTTCGTTTTTATTCACCACGCCGAATTTGAATACCGCCAGTGCCGCCAGCGCAAGAATCACTACGATAATGAGGATATCTACAATATTTGGTTTTCTCTTTGCCATATCACTCACCATCCCTTACTTCTACCACAATGCCTTTGAAAGCATAGCCTTTGCCTTTGACATTCAGTTCCATACCGGTTTTCACTGTTGTGCCGTTTACGGTGATGTCTTTTTCTGTTTCTGTACCGGGGCCTTCAATGGTCACATAAATATTGCTGTAACCTTCCACAGGCACTTTATGGAATTTGTTTGTGGCCTTATCATAAATCGTTTCTGTAAACTGTTCTGTTGCCACTTCTTTGACTGTACCCAGATATGCGGAAGTGGAGCTGTTGTAAGCATTGCCGCCGACTACAGGGAAATCTGCCGTTTCCTCCAGCACTTCCTGCCCCATGACTACATAGGAATAGGTTTTTGTTGCCGCCGCTGTGTCTGCTTCGCCGCTGCCGCCCAGAAACATCTTCGCCCCGACTGCCGCCGCAGCAATGACCACAAGGATCAATATCATATCCACGATGTTGAACACACCGAATAATTTTCTGTTTTTCATTTTCTTGCCTCCAGATAGAGTTTTTCGATACGCTTTGTCATCTGATCTGCCATAAACATGCTTTCTGCTCGTTTTTTCGCATGTTCGCCGAAAGCTTTGCGTTTTGCATCGTCCGCCAGCAGTTCTTCCATACGTTCTGCCAGTTTGTCACTGTCGCCCACAGAAACCAGATAACCTGTTTCGCCATGTTTGATGACTTCTCTGACGCCGCCGCTGTCTGTGCCGATGGCAGGCACGCCCGCAATGTTACTTTCAATGATGGACAGACACAGTGCTTCCGCCTTGGAAGTGATGACTGCGATATCCAGTGCCGCTTCGATCTTTTCCACATCCTTCACAAAGCCCGTGAAGGTTACCCATTCACTGATGCCCAGTTCCAGCACACGTCTTTCCAGTTCTTCCCGCAGGCTGCCGTCACCAACGATATAAAAACGCACATCCTTGCGGTTTTCCAGCACGTTCTGGGCTGCCAGCAGGAAGGTTTCGTGGTCTTTCACTTCTTCCAGTCGGGCAACCATACCAATCGCCTTTTCCCCAGCCTTACCGCCGTAAGCCTGCAGCAGGGCTGCCTTTTCTTCCGCAGAAGGAATGACAATGGGTTCGATGCCGTTATATACTACGGCGATCTGTTCGGGGCTTGTGCCGGCATGTACCATGCTTCTGCGTACTGCACGGCTGACTGCGATGATCTTATCACTGAAGACCCCGTTGATCTCTCTGCGCAGGAGCTTCTTGGGCAGGATGCCGGGAGCAGATTCCATGCAATGCTTTGTATTGAAAATCGCAGGAACGAAAGCCGCCTTTGCCGCCATTCTTGCAGTCATGCTGGCATGGGTATGCACAATATCGGGCTGTTCTTCTTTGAACAGCTGCACCAGCGCCTTCATTGCCTTTTTATCAAAGGACTTGTCTTCCATTTCTTCCATGGCGATGACAGGCACATCCAGCGCTTTCACCGCATCCACCAGCAGGCTGTCATGAGGCAGCACCACCTTCACTTCAAATGCAGTTCTGTCATGATATTTCAGATAATACAGCAGCCATCTGCCTGCGCCGCCGATGTTTCTGTCTGTCAGAACGTGGAGGACTTTAACTCTTTCTCCGGTCCGTTCTTTCTTTTCAGGCAGTTTTTCCGCCAGTCTTTTTGTCAGTTTTTCTTTTTTTTCCAACAGGAATTCTCTCTTCCCGATCAGTTTTTCTTTCATTTTTCATTCTCCCCCTTTTCTCTTTCGTTCATTTTCATGCCGACTCTGACTGCCGCCATACCCAGGCCGATAAAGCACCAGAAGAAGAGTACGATTTTATAATCAAACCACAGATGGTCTGTAATGCCCTGTAACAGCAAACCGCCGAAACCGCCGAACACAGCCCCCAACAGGAATTGGAATCTCTTCGGCACTACTCTCATGGAGCTATAAAGTTTCTGGAAGAAGAAAATAAACAGCAATACCAGAATACTGAAACCAACGATCCCCAGTTCGATAAATTCCTGCAGGAACAGGTTATGGGAATGATATGCATTGGCCGCCTCCAGAGAGAACAGCGGATAGATCTGATTGAAGGCTCCGATCCCGATGCCTGTCTGCCAGTAGTG
>NZ_JBGVHV010000104.1:0-4018 GCF_045122575.1 Anaerotignum sp.
GTTTATGGCGAACTGAGCATCATGTACGAAGGCAGATTGCCCGAATAATAAAAAACAGACATGTCAGAAGTCCTGAAAAATCAGGATTTTCTTGACATGCCTGCATTTAGTCATTATATTGTCTGTGAGGTTGGGCAGTTGGAAAAATCAGCTGTGCAGCCATCAAATCCTATCATAGAAAGCCTATTGACAGAAAATTTTTCACACCCTCTGTAAAAGAGCTACTTATAAAAAGCAGCTCTCTTTTTTACAAAACAGTATTCAAACTACCCAGGATAAACCCGATCAGTGCGCCCAGATTTACGATGGTATCCAGTTCTTTTTTCATCACAGTCAGAACCATTTTTTCCAGATCCTCTGTTTTCATGTCATTGATCTTTTCTTCGATCATAGTAGAAATATCCACATTTTTCAGAACGCCACTGACGGCATCTTCGGAAGCACTGCGGTAGATAGAGCGGATGGCATCGCGAATTTTGCTGTCTTCCACATCCATTTCTCTGCACAGATCCAGAACAGACTTCTGTTCGAAAGCCATGATTTTTTCATTCACTTCCTTCTGAATGAAATCTTTTCCGTTTTCCGCGATATATGCTTCCAGTTCCACGCCAACGGGCTGGATAAAGGAGTTCAGCATTTCGTCGCTCAGGAACATGGCAAGCATGGTGCCGTGCACTTTTTCTTTGATGACTCTGCCTGCTTCGTTTACGATGGTATTTTTCAGATCGATTTTGCCGATAGAGTCCATGATCTCATTCGTGAAGGCGTTGGAAAGGTTCTCTTTCAGCGCGCCGTATTCTTCGTAATTTTTGCAGACTCTGCCTATTTCCACGTAGATTTTGTTGGACAGTTCCGCCATCACTTTATCAATGACCGCTGCTTCTGTTTCGGGAGAAAGGATGCGCTGTTTGATATCTTCTTCTGTCAGCAGGGTATTTGCTACAACATGGCCCACTGTTTTCGCCAGTCGGGGTTTGCCCTTGGGAATGGCGCCGGGGGTGAAGGGCACTTTATGTCCGCAGATTTTCACTTCGTTTCTGGGGTAAAACAGCATTTTTACCGCAATATAGTTTGTAAAATATCCGATGATCGAACCAATGATAGGGCCGGTCAGATTCTGTAATGTCATTTCATCATACCTCCATATATCTTAATGTATTTACATAACATTTACTTCCAAACGATTCATTCTATCAAGTCAGAGCCGAATAATCAAATCTTTTGGTCTTTTTTATGCTTCTTTCCAAAATGAGACAGATGGACTATAATGAAGGAAACAGATGATGAAAATGAGGTGAACAACAATGGGAGATAAGAACTACAAAAACGGGCTGATCTATGCACTTTCCTGTGCGGTCATCTGGGGCTTTCTTCCTATTTACTGGAATGCGCTGAATCCGATCAGTTCTCTGGTCGTTATATTTTATCGTGTCACTCTGATGACATTGACCTGCCTTGCCATTCAGTTTTATCGTGTAAGAAACATCAAAAAGATGTTTGTGCCGATGTTTGCAAACAAGAAGAAACTGCGGACTTATATCATCGCAGGTATCTTGATTACCATGAACTGGAGCATCTATATCTGGGCGGTACAGGCAGGATATGTGATCCAGTCCAGTATGGGTTATTTTCTGGAACCTTTGCTGGTCTGTCTCTTTGGTATGATCATTTACAAAGAAAAGGCCAACAAATGGAAGAAGATCTCCCTTGGTTTTGCTTTGGTCGGTCTGCTGGTGATGATCATCGGGTACCGAGAAATGCCAATCATCGCCATTGGTCTTGCAACCACTTTTGCAACCTATACCGCAATGAAAAAAAGTGTGGACTTACCGCCTTTTCAGTCCCTGCTTTATGAAACGATCTTTATTGCACCGATCACATTGCTGATCGTATTCTGGATGGAAGGAAGCGGTATCGGTGCCATGGCCACAGGCGGAAGCGGAAAGTTTATCCTGCTGCTCTTTGTAGGGATTGCAACAGCAGTACCTATGGGGCTGTTTTCTGCGGCGGCCAGAAATCTGCCTTTGCTGACTTTGGGTCTGACCAGTTATATTTCGCCGTCCATTGCATTGGTGCTTGGCATTTTCCTGTTCAAGGAGCCCTTCGACATCATCCAGTTCAGTGCCTTTGCCATCATCTGGGTCGGCTTGATCTTCTTTACTTATGGGGAACTTGCAGATATTCGTAATAAGGGAAAAGAGTGAAACAGATAAACCTGAATTTATAGTGATTAAAAGATTTTGAAGCCTGCGGTATGCTTTAGAGAGGCAAGTTTATACCAGAAAAGGGGATATACAATGCTACAAGCAAAAAATGTCAATCTGTATTTAAATAAAGATAATCGGTTATTGATAGAGGATTTTTCATTTTCTTTAGGTGAAGGTGATAAGGTAGTTATTATCGGTGAGGAAGGCAATGGAAAGTCAACACTATTGAAATATTTATACGATGAAGCAATGGTTGCTGACTATGTACAGGCAACGGGTCAGGTGATCAAGAAGGGGGTATTTGGATACCTTCCGCAATTTATGCCTGAAGAGGAGCAAAAACAATCCGTTTACGAATATTTTCAGGATGTAGATATCTATGAAAATAATGCCTTGATCGATTCGCTGGGGCTGGATTATGAATTCTTATTTTCTACGCAGATGATACATACACTTTCCGGTGGGGAAAAGGTGAAAATTCAGCTTTTAAAACTCCTTTGTCAGAAACCGGATGCTCTTTTTCTGGATGAGCCTACGAATGATTTAGACATTGATACACTGATGTTTCTGGAAGAGTTTATCAAGAGGTGTACCATTTCGATTTTGTTCATTTCTCATGATGAATTACTGATTTCAAACACAGCGAATGTCATTATCCATCTGGAACAGTTGATTCGCAAGCAAAAAAGTGTGATCACCGTATCTCGGCTGCATTATGAGGAATATGTGAATTATAGGAATCTGCAGTTTGATAAACAGACGCAGGTTGCTTTGAAAGAAAGAGCTGAATATAAGAAAAAGAAAGAACGGTTACAGCAGCTTTATGAAAAGGCACGCCATAATAAAAGCTGGATCAATCCTGACGGGATCATATCCACAGATGGGGGCGCCAAAAGGAGTATGCAGGCGATCATTTCCAGAGGAAAACGATTTGAAAGGGAAAAAGAAAACTTTACAGATATTCCAAATCGAGAAGAAGGAATTGTTACGCGATTCGACGCAGATATTTATATTCCGCCACATAAGAGGATCCTGGATTTTTCCTTGCCGGAATTGAAGGTGGATGAGAAACTGCTGGCAAAGGATATCAATTTATCGGTCATTGGGAACCAGCATATCTGCATAATTGGAAAAAATGGTGTTGGAAAATCCACTTTGTTAAAAGAAATCTGGAATGTTTTAAAAGAACGTCAGGACATTGTTGCAAGTTATATGCCGCAGAATTATAAAGATATTATCAACTATAGTCTGACACCGGCAGAATTTCTGAGGTCCAATTATGATAAGGAAAAGTATACTCTGGCATTAACGCATATGGGAACGATGAAATTTACCAGAGATGAAATGCAGCATACCATCGGTGAATTAAGTGGCGGCCAACGCGCAAAAATCATATTTCTGAATATGGTGCTTCAAAAAGCGAATGTATTGGTTTTGGACGAACCCACAAGAAATTTTTCTCCCCTTTCAGCACCGGTGATCAGGCAGGCACTCATGGATTTTCGAGGAACGATCATCAGTATTTCTCATGATAGAAAATATTTAGATGAGGTGGCAGATGTGGTTTATGTGCTCTCTGAAGATGGGCTGAAACTCTTTCAGTAAACGCCAATTTGTAGGGAAATGAAAATTTCGGTTTAACAGAGCAATAAATTAGAATTTAACGGAGGATATTCAATGAAAATCTATGATATTTCTCAAGAGGTTTTCAGTTGCGAAGTATATCCTGGTGACCCTGTACCAGAGAAAACAGCACTGAAATCAATGCAAGAAGGTGAAGTATATAATTTAACTGCTTTTAGCATGTGTGC
>NZ_JBGVHV010000105.1:0-41888 GCF_045122575.1 Anaerotignum sp.
GCCTTATTGAAAAGAAAAAACAAGGATTAGGTAGACCAGATTTGATTTATCTTAAAAATTTCATTGTTCCAATGGATTATTCGAAATTAACAACAGCAGAGGAGACTGTTGAAGATTATGTAGGGAAAGTTTTGCACCTTATGGATATACTGCCGTTGCTAATTATGAGAGTGGGAGAAATGAGCCTGCTATAGATACGCTTTGCAAGATTGCTGAGTATTTTGATGTTACAGTGGATTATTTGATTGGAAAAGAGGATAATCCCAAAAGAATGGATGGCATATCAAAACATGAGGCAGAACTGATTATGAGCTTCAGAACTATGGATAATGAAGATAAAAGAATTCTTTTAGAAATGGCAAAATCGTTGTCTTCAAAAAAATGATAAATTAGACTAAATTGATAACGAAATTTGACTTTTATGAGATGACGTGAGATTCCCAAAATAGTATAATGATAGTACCAAATTTATATCAATTGCAAAAACACCTGGATGTTGGTTCGGGTGTTTTTTTGCGCCTAAAAATAGGAGGGAATTTATGAAAAAGTATAGAGATGAGAAGAAAATGTTTAGCGTTCCGCAGGTGTGTTATCTGTTTTTTTGCATGATAACAATGCTTGCTTATATGATTGAGCCGGTCTATGCCAATGTTACGATCTGGGAGAAGGCATCAGAGATCATGTCTGATGTTTATGGGCAGGTTGTTGGTATTTCTACCATTGCAGCCATTGTTACTGCAGCCATTGCACTTTTGATGATGAATTTCTCTCGCAGTGGCAGAACAGTAGACGAATCAAGGGCATGGCTGAAACGTATTGTTATCACATGGGCGATTATCAACGGTCTTGGCTTTATTATGTCCTATATCACACCATTCTTCTCCGGTGGTACATGGACACCTTGATTAGCTCTAATCTTGATTGGTAGCAGACAACATGATAAACTTAAATCAGTTAGATAAACAAGAATTTATGGAGGTGTTTATTCACATTGCAAACATCAGAGAGCTTTAGATTAAGTGCTGTCTTGTCATTTTCAGGTGGATTTCAGGATGCATATACTTACAATATGAGAGACCATGTTTTTGCAAATGCTCAAACAGGTAATGTTGTTCTGATGAGTCAGAATTTTATGCAAGGCAATGCGGTTATGGGGTTTCATTATATGTTTCCTTTACTTTCATTTGCTGCAGGAATTTTTATTGCCGAGCAAATTGAAAACAAGTTCAAGAACAGTAAGGGCATACACTGGAGACAAATCATTCTGTTTATAGAAATACTAATGCTTGGCCTTGTCGGATTTATACCGCTCAAATTAAATATGATTGCAAATATGTTAGTTTCCTTTTCATGTGCTATGCAGGTGCAAACTTTTAGAAAAGTACATGGATACGGATATGCGAGCACTATGTGTATAGGGAATCTAAGAAGTGGAACAGAAAGCTTATCACATTACCTCCGGAATAAGGATAAGGAATCTTTATATAAAGCACTTCATTTTTGGAGTATAATTATAATTTTTGCAATCGGAGCCGGAATCGGAGGAGTCTTATCGAATATCTGGGGTATAAAAACGATTTTGGTCTCCTCAATACTCTTAACTTTCGTTATTGTAATGATGATTAAGGAGTACCGGTAAATTCCAATTTTTAAAACAGAACTAAAAATCAAATCTCCTTTTAGTATTTACTAAGAGGAGATTTTTTATTTGAAAAGGAGGGATATCCTTGGGCATTCTTGACGGTATCGTGGAATGGATCGCCGAGCAGGTGATGAACATTCTGGATATGATAAATACCTCTGTATTGGGGGCATTGGGATGTGACATGGAAACATTCCTCAGATACTTCCCAGCAGCAGAGACTTTTTACAGTATCATTGTTGCTTTGGCAGTTGGATTATTGATGCTGAATCTGATTTTCCAGCTTCTTCGGAATTTTGGGATCATGCACAGTGGGGAAGCAGAAAGTCCGGTCAGTCTGACCAGCAGAACGATACTTTTCTTATTTCTGGCTCTCTTTGCAGATGATATATTGAATATTGTACTTAAAATAGGCGGAACGCCCTTTGGCTGGATGATGTCGGAGGAGCTTCCGCCTATTAATTTTGCGGATTTCAATTCCGTATTGCTGACGATCCTTGGAGTATCCCTGAACGGGTCTATTGCACTCATTGCACTGATCCTTCTGGTGATGCTGGCATGGAACTATCTGAAACTGTTGTTTGAAGCAGCAGAAAGATATGTGTTATTGGGTGTTCTGGTTTATACAGCACCGATGGCGTTTTCTATGGGTGGTTCCATGAACACCATCAATATCTTTCGGAGCTGGTGCAGGATGCTGGGCAGGCAGATTTTTATGATCCTAATGAATGTCTGGTGCCTGCGTATCTTTACATCGATGTTTGCCAACTTCATTTCCAATCCTCTTTCATTGGAAAACGGCAACTTCCTGATTTGGTTCCTTTGTGCCATTGGTTTTCTGAAAATATCTCAGAAGATCGATAACTTCATGCAGATGCTGGGGATCAGTGTAGGCATAACAGGCGGTTCCGTGTTGGGTGAAGCAGCTATAGCCATGAGAGGATTGGGTATGACAGGAAAAGCAATCGGCGGAGGTTCTTCCTCTGGTAGCAGCAGTTATAACAGCTCCAGTAGCGAAACAGTTCTGCAGGGAGGTTTGGCAGGCGTAGTTGGCAGACAGTTCAACCAGAATGCAATCAGTAATATCACAGGCAAAAGTGACAGTATTGCTTCGAATATCGCAAGGTCAGTATATAACTCCTCCATCCAGAACGGTGGGGGATTTTCTACGAATGTTATCAGTACGGTAGCAAAAGGCGATATTGCCCGTATGGGCTCTATCAAAGGCGATGATGCCGTACAGGCATTCCAGTCCTATATGGGCATTGATAAAGCTCCTGCCCAAAGAGAAAGAACAACAGCAGGCATGGAAAAGAGTTCTGAGTCTGTGATGAATAGTGTTTTTGATAATCAGAGTACAAGTACAAATTCCGATAGTTCCTTCGAAGGGATGCAGACCTCCATAGAGCAGGTACTGGCAGAGTATCAGCAGAATATCGGCATGGAACCCTTCGATTCTGGAACAGAAGTGTCTGATGGTTTCTTTGCTCCTTTCCCCGACCATCAGACACCCCCTCCTGAAAGTGGCGGGATCAGTATGGAAAAAGGAGAGAATTTTAATTCTTCTATAGATTCCTCTGCCCAGTATACCCATATGGAGATCGGCGGCGGTCGTATCACAGGTACGGAAACGTCGAAGGAATTGGGCGGCAGTGTAAATTTCGCTATGTATTCTACAGAGAAATATATGCCTCCATCTCAGGGGGATTATAAAACAGTAACGGCTGTAGATGGTTCCAAGTGGTATCATCAGTACGCACAGCCGACAGTCGTAAAAGAGCCTTATATGAAGGAAGATGGCAAGATCCATTATAGGGAACATATTGAAAATAAATTACCGGATGCACCAAAGAGAAAGGATAAAATATAAATGAAAATTTTGGAAAAATAATCTTGACAAAAATGATGGGGATTGGTATAGTATATATAAAGTTAATGATAGCTAACTTTACAGAAGCAAAAATCCCCCTCATAAAAAACTTCATTCTAATTAAAGTAAAAAAGGTCGTGTTGATAGGAACGACTTTTTTTATTGGGAAAAACAGAAAGGAATATAAATATGGATAACGGAAATGATCATGCATTGCAGGATGCGGTAAGGACAGCGACTGCACTGAAATATGGTATTTCCGGTCCGATCGCAGCTGCAGATCTGGTTTGGCAGCAAAAAAAGAATATAGGTATGATACTTGGTAGCACGGCATTTCTTTTGATTTTGCCCGTGCTTTTTTTGTGTATGCTGCCGTCGTTTATTTTCGGCAGTTTTCAACTTACGACCGCCTGGAATGATAACGCTGTGATGATGCAGAATATCCAGCGATATCGGACTGCGGTATGGTCTGCGATAGATGAAGTACACGACGATTTGCTGCAGGAGCTGATGGATCGCACAGCAGAAGGAGAAGAAATTGTAATCATGGATGATTTCAACTATAGTTCTGTTGACACCACTTCGATCCTATGTCAGTACTGTGTGGAAAAGGGAACTGATGAAATCAGTGTAGAGGATATTCAGCAAATTATCCATGCTCATAGTAACGATTTGTTTGAATATGCAAAACCCCTCGATAATACATATGAGATCCGTTTCCTTGGTGATGCTGATTATTTCGCAGACCATATTTTTAAATTGACAGAAGAACAGAAGGAACTGGCAGAGATGTATGCCTCTAATCTGGAGCTGTTTTTACATGGCAGCAGATTCGGAAGTGTATCAGCTCAGGTCAGCGATGATGTTTTGAAATATGGGACATTAGTGGAGAAATATGCTCAAAAATATGGCATTTCTCATTTTGTGGATGTCATAAATGCCGTTATGATGGCTGAAAGTGGAGGGCGAGTGCCAGATGTGATGCAGGCCAGTGAATGCCCGTACAATACGAAATACCCCAATGAACCCAATGGGATCACTGATCCGGAGTATTCCATTGAGGTTGGGATTCATTATCTGGCAGACTGCCTGAAGGGAGCAGGGTGTTCGGCTCCGACACAGACAGAAAAGCTGAGTCTTGCCCTGCAGGGGTATAACTATGGCAATGGCTATATTTCCTGGGCAATAGAGAATTACGGTGGATATACAGAAGCCAATGCACAGGAATTTTCAAGAATGATGCAGAAGAAACTGGGATGGAGTGGCTATGGCAATCCGAAGTATGTCAGTGATGTATTCAAATACCTTGTTTTCTCCGGCAATGGTATCTGGGGTTCTCCCTTTGTGGGGAAGAACTGGAACAGTGCTGTTTCTTCTGAATTTGGCTGGAGAACAGACCCGTTGAACGGCAGCAAAGCCTTCCATGAAGGACTGGATATTGCGTATCCGACAGGGTCACAGATCAATGCTGTATCTGGCGGAGTGGTGACCTCTGTGGTATTTTCCAAAACTGGTTATGGTCATCATATTCGAGTTGACTGCGGCGATGGTGTGACGGTATTGTATGCCCATTGCAGTGATATTTTTGTGACAAAAGGGCAGAGTGTTGCTGCAGGACAGGTCATTGCAGAAGTTGGTGCAACGGGACGAGTGACAGGGGCACATCTGCATCTGGGGGTACTGGTCAATGGAGAAGAAGTAAATCCAAGGGAGTATATCAGTCAATAGTGCGGCACTCTTTGAAAAAACCACTGCATCGTATATAATAAAAGAAAGAGATAAATTTGAATTTATAGAGCTGGTTACCATTAAAATAACTGTATTTATAGGAATGATACGAATCGTGTCATGCATGTGAAGTGATGATTCTTTATATTTTTATGTCTTTTGTTACTTTTGATATGACCGAAAGGTAAAACAGAAGGAGAAAGGACATAGTATAATGAAAAAGAATGGAAAACGAGTATTATTTGTAGGAAGTATATTAATTGTAGCATTTGCTGTTTGGACAGCACTGATACAGGTAGTGGATGTACAACCCATCGGACAAAATGGAACAGATATCGGCTTTGCATCATTTAATCGCTGGTTCCACAAATTGACGGGAGTGCATATGACAGTCTATGCCATCACAGACTGGCTGGGTTTGATACCGTTATTCGTTTGTATGATATTTGGTGTAATTGGGATGGTTCAGTTAATTAAGAGAAGAAGTCTGTTTAAAGTAGACTATGATATTGTATACTTGGGGATATATTACATTATAGTAATATTTGGTTACCTTGTTTTTGAAATGATTCCTATTAATTATAGACCAATACTTATTGAAGGATTTATGGAAGCTTCGTACCCGTCATCAACAACACTGCTTGTATTAAGTGTTATGCCAACGCTAATCTTTCAAGTGAATCTGAGATTAAAAAATGTATCAGTCAAAAAAATGATCTGCATTTTAACAAGTATTTTTTCTGCATTTATGGTGATAGGAAGGTTAGTTTCAGGCGTTCATTGGTTTACGGATATCGTTGGTTCAGTGTTACTTAGTGCAGGACTGTTTTGTATTTATAAAGCAGTTGTTATGTTGTGTTATAAACCAGAAAATTAAGTTGGAGATTATGCCATGGAATTTCATGAAAAACTTCAAGAACTTAGAAAAAACAGAGGGCTTACGCAAGAAGAATTATCGGAAGCTTTATATGTATCTAGAACTGCCATTTCGAAATGGGAATCAGGTAGAGGATATCCAAATATTGACTCGTTAAAGGAGATATCGAATTATTTTTCAGTAACAATTGATGATTTGTTATCGGGAGACAAATTACTTTCTATTGCTGAAAAAGAAAATAAATCTAATATTACAAGTATGTGTGATTTGCTATTTGGAATAGTAGATGTATGTTCTTTTATGTTAATCTTGTTACCGCTTTATCCAAGTACGGTGGATGGATTTGTGTACTCGGTAAATTTGCTATAAAGCTCGGTCATACTATTGCTCAGCGGTGTGCCGGTAGCAAAAGTAACGCCTCTGCCGCCGGTGATCTCATCCAGGTACTGGCATTTATTGAACATGTCCGTGGACTTCTTCGCTTCCGTGGAGGCATTCTGATATGCAAAACCGCATTAAACATTAGAGGTAGAAGGCTAAATAACAAATAAATCTATAATCACAAAAAAGTACCTGCTAGAAGTTCAATACTTAGGAGGTGCTTTTTTTTTATGGGGAGGGAGAATGTGAAAGAAATTATATTCGATTATCATTATGGGATGGAAGCTGAACAGTATGCCTTTTTTCGGATACAGAAGATTTTGATGAGTGATCCGTTGTTCAGAACATTATCACTGGAAGCAAAGGTATTGTACGGCATGATGATGGACAGGCTGGTTCTGTCTTCCAAGAATGGTTGGAGGGATGGTGCAGGAAGAATTTATATTTATTTTACGATAGAGGATATTTGTGAAAGTTTTAATTGCGGGAAGGACAAAGCTGTAAAAGCATTGAAGGAATTGGAGAAGGACATTGGTCTGATCGAGAGGAAAAAACAAGGACAAGGAAAACCAACTATGATTTTTGTAAAAAATTTTACAAGGGTTATAGAAGAAGATAGCAGTGAAGAAGTTCCAGACTACAGTAAAGTCGAAGTCAAGAATGTGGAAAATCAGAATCCTAGACTTCGGAAAATCAGAAGTCTGGAATACGATAAATCAGAAGTCAAGACTTCGGAAAAGCAGACTTCTAGTTTTCTGGAAAATAGAAGTCAAGACTTCGGGAAAACAGAAGGGAATAATACTAAAAATAGAAAGACTGACTATAGTAAAACAAATCTATCTTTCCATCAATCCCAAAATGAAATGATGGATGTGATTGATGGATACAGGCAGCATGTGAAGGAGAGAATTTCTTACGATTATCTGATACAGCAGCATCCGTATAACACAGATTTAGGCGAAATTGTAGAACTGATCGTAGAGGTTCTATGTACGCAGGAAGAATTTATGAAAATTGGGAAGAAACAGGTTTATACTGCATTGGTGCAGGAACGCATGAACCAGCTGGACTATACTCATATCGAATACATACTGGAGTGTATGAAGGCATCGCCGTCAGATATCAGGAATATCAAAGCCTACTTGATGGAATCCCTTTTCAATGCTCCGGTGACAATAGGAAATTACTATAGTGCAAAAGTGAATGCTAAAGCAGAATTAGGAAAACCATTTGCAATGGAAACAGAACTAAAAGAAAAGAACCAGCGACTTGCAGAGTTAAATGCGTTATTGAATCTGGATGAAAAAGATGCAGTGATTTTGGATAGCAGTGATTTTTATGAAAAAGAAGAATTGGAGGGAAGGAAGAAAATAGAATCTTTAGAATATGTTCGATGATAAAGAGTAATCCTGTTGACAATGGTCAAAATATTATGAATGATGTTCCCTGATTGTCAATGAACTCTATTGACAATGGTCGAAATATTAAACATAGTATTATTAGATTGTTGCTAAGGGGTGATAAAATGGATTATATGAAAATATTGACTGATATTGCACAGGAAAATGGTGGAATTATTACAACAAAGATTGCAGAGGGGAAAGGCATTTCGAGAGCAATGCTTTCAAAGATGTTCAAAGAAGAAAAAATTCATAGAATTGCAAAAGGCCAGTATATCCTTGAAGAGGAACTTCAGGACGAAATGCTGTCTATTAGTAAGCGCTCAGAGTATGTGATTTTTTCTCATGAAACTGCTCTGTTTTTACATGCTATTTCTGATAGAACTCCTTTTGAACATACGATTACAGCTCCATCTGGAATTGTACCATCAGCAATGATTAGAACAGAGTGTAAAGTGTACTATATCAAGCCGGAATTATTTGAATTAGGCAAAACAGAGATGAAAACTCCTGCAGGTAATCTGGTTCCTGTTTATGACTTGGAGAGAACAATTTGCGATGCAATCCGGAGTCGTAGCAGAATTGGTACAGAAACATTTTTAGCGGCACTGAAAGCCTATGCCGATAGTCCTAAAAAGGATTTAAATAAATTATACCAGTATGCGAAGCAACTTCGTGTATCTAAAGTGCTTAGACAATATTTGGAGGTGTTATTGTGAGTAATGCAATGAGCCTGAAAGCGAAAATTCGTAATATTGCAAGGGATTTACAAAAATAGGTAGACCGGTTTTGTATTTAAACTGATTTGGAAATACATAAATTATTCTGAAATAAGATAGATAGAAATTCCAGCCGGATTATAAAAATCCGGCTGTTTTTTCTTTTGTATTTTTAAAATCTTTTGTAAGGAAGAATTATTCTTCTGTACGCTTTGCCGCGTAGTTTTTGCCTGCACGGATTACGCCAAAGAAATAAAGTGCTGCCAGAATGCCTGCAATGATGTAAGAAGTATGCAGACCAAGACCGAACCCGATTTTCTGGCTCAGCAGGAAGGAAGAAATGATAAACAGATAGAAGGTGCCGGGAATCAGAGAAATTAGAGGAGCATAGCCGGGGGCACCCTTTTTCGCACTTAGATAGATGCTGATGGCTGCAAATGCGAATACAGCGATGGACTGGTTTGCCCAGGCGAAATATCTCCACAGGATGTTGAAACCTTCTGCGTTTGTTTTTGCGTAAACAAGAATAAAGATAACAGGAATAAACATACCTAAAGTAACAAGAACGCGATTGCGCGTGCTTTTTTGATCGATATGCAGATAATCTGCTACCATTAGACGACAGGAACGCAGGGCTGTATCGCCGGAAGTGATGGGCAGAACGATAACGCCGAGGATCGCAATGATACCGCCTACGGGACCCAGAATATCTTTTGCTACTTCACCGACAACGGCTGTTGCGCCATTTACGGAACCAGCGTTGTAAATACCCATAGCTGCTGCAGCCCAGATCATGGCGATGAGGCCTTCCAGGATCATCATCCAATAGAATGTGAATTTCCCTTCTTTTTCAGAGCGGACACTGCGGCCAATCAAGGTACACTGTGTGGAGTGGAAGCCGGATGTGATACCACAGGCTACTGTTACAAAGAATACAGGGATGAATGGTGTGCCTGCACCAGTGTTGCCTGCTGCATCCCACATGGGATACATATGAAACAGACCTGTAAAGCCGCCGGACAGATCCAGATTTGTCAGTTCGTAACCTTTTACGAAAATACCGCCGAATACACCAACTGCGGATAACAGCAGGATTGCACCGAAGATAGGGTAGATGCGACCGATGATCTTATCAATGGGGAATAATGTGGCAATCAGGTAGTATGCAAGGATTACGGCATAAATGACCCATGTCCAGATACTGACACCCTGCAGACCAGCAATCTGGCCAGCAAACAGGTCGCCAGGAGTATATGTAAATACTGCGCCGACCAGAAGCATCAGAAAGCAAAGGAAAATATTATAAACATGATATACCTTGTTGCCAAGAAATTTACGCATAATACCGGGCATCTGTGTACCATCCTGACGGAGAGACATCATACCACTCAGATAGTCATGAGTTGCACCGCTGATGACGCAACCAACAGGAATGGTAATGAACGCGATGGGACCGAACAGGATACCCTGGATGGGACCGAAGATTGGGCCTGTGCCTGCGATATTCAATAAGTTAATGAGTGCATTTTTGAATTTGTTCATGGGAACATAGTCTACACCATCTTCATATTTCAGAGCAGGGGTCTGTCGGTCATCTGGGTTGAAGATTCCTTCCACAAACTTACCGTACAGAAAACCGCCAATCAACAGGATTGCCAAACCAATTAAAAATGTTGTCATAAAAATCTTGCCTCCTTTTCGCTCTCTCCATGCGCAGATGAGAGAGGACTTTCTTTTTTAAAAAAATTGTATTGGAATCATTCCGAGACTCATTTTAATGCAATGAAATGTCCGTTTCAAGTGGATAGATGTCTTTTTGGCACTTTTTTCGACGTTTCTGGATTTTGACAGAATTATTCTGTTTTTTTCGATTTTTTTTGGGAATATTGAAATTGGAATAAATTATTTTATTGTGAAATATTTTGATTTGTTAAAACTATTCAGAAAATGAATGGATCGGTTTTAGAAATTGGATATGTGGTTGAAAAATCTATAGATTTTAGGAAGGCTATTTGGCTGTTTTATGGGATACATAAATTATCTGATGAAAAATAGTGATGTGATGCGAAAAATGGAAATTTAAATTGGATAAATTTACTATATTGATTAAAATTGTGTTTATTGCGCAAATTGCATATTATTGTTTGCGAAGTAGCAGTTTAAAAAGTGGAATATAAGGTAAAATGAATAAAGCCATAAGAAATTTATATAATTATGATGAAAATTATCTATTGAAATGAAATATGTGGGACAATATAATTGGGGAAAATGAGGGGGTGTTGAAATGAGAAAAAAACAAACCTTTGCAATATTTAAAGCATTGCAGGAGGCTTTGACAGAAAAATGTTTTCTGGAAAAAACCGCATGCAAAAGGAAGGACATTCTATATTTGCTGGAAAAGGAATCGTGGAGTGCAGGTATCGATGCCATCTTGCAGGAAGAAATATCCTGCGAATCAGTCGTGCTTCTTTGTTCTGATGCTATGGATACATTGGCAGATAAAAGGCCGGAAAAGGGCTGGTTGTCGCATATTTATGACTGGATCCTGAAAAGGCTTTTTGATGGAAGAGAAGACATCAGTCTCAATGAAGGAACGAATGCCGCGGTTATGTTTTATCTGGAGGTACTGCGTGTATTTTTACAGTGGGAAAAGGAGAATTTCCCTTATGAAAGGACAAGAGATTTTCGTTTTGCAACCGCAGAGGAAATCGGAGAGAGCCCGTATCTGGAACAGTATATTTGCTTCCTGCAGTCATTCAGGATGGATTATGTGCAGGAGCTTATGCGTATTGGCAGAGAAATTATGCCCTTTGATACATTGGCCCATGTGGCAGGGGTACATCATGTAGCCATGCATATTGGCAGGCAGCTTAAAAAGGCGGGTGTACCCGTTGATTTGGGATTGATTTCCGGCGCAGCAGCAGGACATGATATTGGCAAATATGGCTGCCGGGATATGGAAATGAAACGAATCCCTTATCTGCATTATTATTATACGGATCAGTGGTTTCGGAGACATGGACTGTTTGAGATCGGTACCATAGCAGCGAATCATTCCACGTGGGATTTGGAACTGGAAAATTTACCAGTGGAATCTCTGATTCTGATTTATGCTGATTTTCGGGTAAAGAAGCAGGGATATCAAAATGGCAAAGAAATGATGGGCTTCTTTTCTTTGGAAGATTCCTTCCGTGTCATACTGGAAAAACTCGACAATGTTGATGATGCCAAGGAAAAACGCTATCGCCATGTATATTCCCGGTTACAGGATTTTGAAGCATACATGAAAAGTCTCGGGGTCAATACAGACCTGAGCCGTGAAGAACTGGTGCCTGTCCATCAGAAAGAGAAGGCTTTGCTGACAGTTGGAGAAACAGTGGAAGTATTCAAAAATATGGCAGTGGATCACAATATTCGCTTGATGCATAAACTGAGCAGGGATATTTCTTTCGGGGAAATTTTGGAGGCTGCCAGAAGCAGCAGAGACTGGAAAGATTCCCGTGCCTATCTGAATATATTTTCAGAGTACCATACCTATATGAGTCAGAAGCAGAAACAGATGGTCTGTACCTTGCTGTATGAATGGATGATTCACAAAGAAGGGGACATTCGCCGACAGGCAGCGGATCTGCTGGGGGTATTGATTGCCGGATATGATATAGAGTATTCCAAGGAACTTCCTGAAGATGCCATACCTGTAATGGCGGAAACCGACAGTTTTGTTCTCTGGAGAATGTATCTGGAGCAGATCATTTATCCCGACCATAAAATGACAGATCGGCATCGCCGTTGGCTGGGCTATGGATTAAAGCGTGTGGTGCAGGCTCTGGCAGAAAACTGCCGAAAAAAGGATTGGGAGAAATATGCTGCGGAACTTCTGAAATATTATCAGGATCCGGAACAGTCGGCGGATACAGTTTTTATCCTGATCGATACGATAGAATCCGTTTTAGAGCAGGAATTGTCGCAGAGAGATAAAAGTCTGTTATTATCTTTTTTGAGAAAGCATGGGTCTGCAGCACCTCAGGAGACAAGAGCGGCAATTCTTCTTGTATTAAAGGAGATAGACGCAAAGGATTTTGCGGTAGAGATTTGTTCTATTGCAGAGTCTATACCTACAGAAGAAAATATTGCGCTACAGTATCTACAGTATTGTATTGCGGAAAAATGGGATACAGGAGATCTTTTGAAATCCTTTCCGGAAGAACGTATCTGGCAGGAGGAATCCATTGTTTCGGATATTTTCCTGGATAACCTGAAGGCGGCGACGCCATGGAAACTGAAGATTATCCATATTGAACTGCTGTATGAACGCATTCGAAGGGGGAATCCTATGCCATTTCTGCATGTGGCGGCTCATCTTTCTAATTTGCTGAAAGTCAGTGAGCAGGTAGCAGTACGCCATTTTGCCGGAGAAACGCTGGTGCGGCTGGCACCGTTTCTTTCAGGGGATCAGTTGAATGAAATCACCATTGAACTGATGAAAGGTCTGGAAATCGGTGCTTTTGAATTTTCAAAATATATTCCGGAATATCTGGGCAGGTTTGTCATGTATCTGCATCCAAGGGAACTGGACGAATTTCTGCTGGATCTATATTGTTTGTTAATCAGCACCAATGACCGTGTGGCAGGTGTTGCACTGGATACACTGGGAGTTATGCTGCGCAGTTATGGCGCATACAGAGAACGATTTGACGAAAAGGAAACTATATATCAGAATCGAAAAAAACAGATGCTGGGAATGCTTCTGAAGGGATGTTCCAGTTATCAGGAAAATGTGAGCAGAGAAGCGTTTTATGTGGTAGGACATGAACTGTTTGCTGGAAAAATGCTTTCCATAGAGGAGAAAAAAGATTTTTTTGCGATTCTCGGCAAAAAGCTTCTGTTACTTTCTGCAAGACATGAAACGGCAGAATTGACTTTTTTCAATGATACGATGACATGGAATCATATTTATCATTTTTTGAGTGCATATTTGTTTGAGAATGGGGAAATGACCTTTGTGGAACCAGAGAAAATCGCCTTTTTTCCTGGCACCTATGATCCCTTTTCTCTGGGACATAAGGAGATTGCCAGAGAAATCAGAGATATGGGGTTTACCGTATATCTGGCACTGGATGAATTTTCCTGGTCGAAGAAAACGCAGCCCCATCTGGTACGACGCAAAATTATGGAAATTTCCGTTGCTGATGAAGAAAACATTTATCTGTTTCCGGAAAATATCCCTGTGAATATTGCAAATTCGATGGATCTGAAACAACTGCGACAATTGTTTCCCGAAAAAGAGGTTTATATGGTTGCCGGCAGTGATGTGGTTAAAAATGCATCTTCTTATCGGATGCCTGTAATGGAAGATTCCATTCAGACCTTTCCACATATTCTTTTTCTGCGGGAAAGCGGAATGGAAGCTACGGTGAAAAAAGATAATCCATATGGATGTATTGAGAATACGGTTCTGGAACTGAAATTGCCTGCATATTTCGAAGATATTTCTTCTACCCGTATCCGTGAGAATATCGACCAGAACAGAGATATATCCCATCTGATCGATCCGATGGCACAGAACTATATTTATCAGTATGGACTGTATTTGCGGGAACCTCAGTATAAGCACTTGCTGGAAATAGAATCTGTAGAAATCAGGCATTATTCGGGCGCGGAAGGCTGGGAACTGCTGCAGAAAAATATGGATTGGAAAGGACCATATTTTTCTGCTTTGAATGAGAAGAACAGTCGTATCACATTGGTTTTTGGACAGAAAAGACAGGTGGATGCGGTCATGATTTACAGACATATATCTACAACAGAACTGTATGTCGAATTTGGAGATATGGATACGGCGGCGTATATTCGGGAGCATACTTCTGGCAAGATCGTTCTTTTCACTGATTGCTGGATCAGGGAACATTCGAAAATCGATGACCTTCGTCAGATCCTTCTGACGGAAGCACTGGCAAAGTGTCTTGGTGAAGATTTTACCTATGCTGTGTTCAGTCCTGCTGGAGGCAGGGTAGAAAGAAAACAGAAGGAAGTTCTTCTGCGGCAGGGCTTCGTTCCTCTGGAACATGAAGGGGAAAGGGAGATTTTTGTTGTGGATATGAAAAATCCGATCACCCTTTATCACAATATGCAGACAGCACTGAAAGAACCCTTTCATAGAAATGAACGAGTATTGCGTACCCTGCGGGAATCCCATCAGAGACTGCAGGCGGCACTGACAAAGCTGTATCCAGGAGAACTGGTTATTTCCTTTGATGCAGGTATTCTGCAGAATCAGCTGATTGACCGCATTACAAAGGCAAATCAGGTGCCGAAGGAAACGCTGCCGGTGCGTATTCTGGGTGAAAAAATGTGTGTACCTTTTGGCAAGATACTGAAAGGGATCGTGATTCCAAATACGGTAACAAAGATGCTTCATACAGAAAAAGCATTCCGGCCGGATATTCGGTCTTTTCGTATCAAGGAATTTCCGCAGTATTTGCCCTTGGATTGTCAGGTGCGAACGATCCGGTCCTTCCACAGAAAGGCGATCCTTGTGGATGATCTGCTGCATAAAGGGTATCGCATCCGAGAGTTGGATCCAATTTTCAAACAGGAAAATGTGGAGATCGACCGTATTATTGTAGGCGTGCTTTCCGGCAGAGGCAGAGATCTGATGGAGATACAGAGAAGAACGGCAGAAAGTGTGTATTTCATTCCTTCTCTGCGGGTATGGTTCACGGAAACATCTATGTATCCCTTTATCGGAGGGGACAGTGTAGAGCGGGAGAGCGAAATCATAGGGAATCTTCTGCCGTCGGTCAACCTGGAACTGCCTTATGTGATGCCCGGGTTCATTGAAGATGCACCACGGGAAGCAATTTATGACTTATCGATGACATGTTTACAAAATACAAAAGAAATATTACAGGTGTTGGAGGAGGAATATCAGCGCATCTTTGCACGCAGTCTGACATTGGGCAGATTAAGCGAGGCAGTGATTTCTCCCAGATGCCCCGATGAAGGAAGTTGTATGCAGTATGATCAGCACCTTTCGGCATCGGTTTATCTGATGAATGATATAGAACGACTGATCCGCCTGCAGAATCTTGTGAAATAAAGATACTAAGGAGGAATGGATATGAAATGCGAAATGTGGAAAAACGGCATACTCGTTCCTGTAGAACGCCCGATGGAGCAGGCAAAAGGCTGTTGTCGCCTGACCGATCTGGGGCAGTTGGCGAAAGAAGGACTTTTCTGGCTGGATCAGAAACAGTTGGACAGAAAGGCTGAAAAACTCTTTGTCGCAGAAAAATGTGTGCTGATCGATGCGATAGAGAAAGGGCAGGCCACATTGGTGAATCTGTCCTATGGCACCATGGAAGAATGGAAAAAACGAATGGAAAAGGAAGTAAAACCCAGAAAGAAAGTACATCTTCTGGCATTGGGAGATGTAGGCAGTATGGTTCTGACCACTTTGAAACTGCTGGGTGGGGATTGTATAACAGAACTGGGGATTTATGATGTAAATGATGCAGTTTGCAGACGATGGGAAAGTGAGCTGAATCAGGCGGCATATCCATGGGCATATGATGCCTTGCCGGAAGTGGTCATTCTGAAAGAAGAGGAACTGTTTGATTGTGATGTATTTGTGTTCTGTGCATCGAAAGGGATTCCTCCTGTGGGAAGTGATATAAAGGATGTACGGATGGCACAGTTTGAAGCCAATAAAGAACTGATTTCTTTTTTTGCAAAGAAGTCGAGAATAGCAGAATTTAAGGGGCTTTTTGCTGTTGTTTCCGATCCGGTAGATCCTCTTTGCAAAGCAGCGTTTCTTGCTTCCAATGAGAATATGGAGGGGCAATTTGATGGAAAAGGACTCCTGCCAGAGCAGATACAGGGCTATGGGCTGGGCGTAATGAATGCCAGAGCGGCTTATTATGCCAAACAGGATGCCCGTTTTGCTTCCTTTCTGACAGAGGGAAGAGCATACGGTCCTCATGGGGAGAACTTAGTGATCGCCAATAGCATTGAACACTATGACGATGCTTTGTCAAGAGAACTGACACACCTTGCCGTAGAAGCGAATTTGCGAACCAGAGAACTGGGATTTAAGCCTTATGTAGCACCGGCCATTTCTTCAGCGGCGATATCCATTCTGCTTACCCTGCGTGGAGAATGGCATTATAGTTCTAATTTTCTTGGTGGTGTTTATATGGGCTGCAAAAACCGTACCACAGAATACGGGCTGGAGATGGAAGCACTGCCTTTGCCCGAAGCCTTATTTTCGCGTATAGAAAAAGCATATCAAAGTCTGGAGGCGATCCTATGAAAAGAAAACTGACTTTGGTTTATCCACAATGTTCTGATGCGAAGCGCACGGAACGGCTGAATGCTTTATTGAAAGAGATTCTGAAAGACTATGATTGTAAGGTTATCAGATATGCAGAGGAATTTGCGCCGCTGAAAAATCAGAGGATTCTGTTTGCGATCCCGTTGGGGATTTCAGGGATCAATCTGGAGTATTTCCATTTTTTGAAGATCCTGCGTACCCATACAGATATGCTGGAAGGCAGTGTAGGGGGCATGATTGTTGATGGGGAAAGCGAACTATATACAAAATCTGTTGCCAGAGAGTTCATGTTTACTGCAAATCAGGCAGGCTGTGCATTCCCCGGCAGAGCCATGGTAGAGGGAACGGAATCTCTGCAGAATTTTAATATACAGGCTATGCGGCTGGAAACGGATAATCTGACAGCATATCATATTGCCTCCAGAGAAATGCTGGAGAGGGTGATGGCTTTTGAACCCAGACCAAAGAAAAAAACCAATATCCTTGTTCTTCATGCCAGCAATTTTCATACTTCCAATACATCAGCCCTCTGGAATATGGTAAAGGGAAATCTTCATGACTGTGAAATACAGGAAATATCCCTCCGAAACGGGACAATTCAGGATTGCAGCGGCTGTCCGTATCGTATGTGCATGCACTACAGCGAAAAATCCAGTTGTTATTATGGTGGTGTCATTGCGGAGCAGGTCTATCCAGCTATTCTGAAATGTGATGCGCTGGTGCTTCTGTGCCCCAATTATAATGATGCCCTCAGTGCAAATATCACGGCATTTATTAACCGATTAACAGCACTATTCCGCAAAACGGCATTTTATGAAAAGACGGTTTATGCCATCGTGGTTTCCGGGTACAGTGGCGGAAATATTGTGGCAGAACAAGTGATCAGTGCCCTTAGCATGAATAAAACCTTTCGTTTGCCGGCACGCTTTTCCATGGTGGAAACGGCAAATGATCCGATGAGCATTCTGAAGGTGGATGGCATTGAGGAACGGGCACATGCTTTTGCAGACAATATGATGCAGGCGCTGGTACAGTAGGAATGACAAAAAGGCTTCCGGCAATTGCCGGAAGCCTTTTTGCTGTCCACTATTACAATTTATATTTGAAGGAGAGAATAGAATGATCATAAAAGCTAAAGGGAATACATGCGGATGATGTCTTCCGCAATCTGCCGCTTGGAAAGGCAGCGATCCATAGCCTGTTTTTCAATATAATGATGAGCATCTGTTTCGTTCATTTTCAATTCACTGATCAGAAGCCATTTTGCGCGGTTAATTATACGAATGTCATCTATTTTCTGTTCGATCATATGGGTTTCGTTCTCTGAGAGCCTCAGGTGTTCTCTTGCACTGCCCATCCATTTCAGAGCCTGTGTGATGATGGACCTGGAGGTAGGCTTTGCAAGTGTGAAGATGCCATGTTCAATAACTTCGTCATTGACTTCATCAAAAAGGTCCTGTTTGATGAAGAGTAAAACGACAGTACCTTTTTTTCTGCATGCTTCTAATGCAAACAGTTTGCCAGAGGCATCTGCCAGAGGGGTATCCACGAGGATCAGATCAAATTGCTGCTCATTTAGAAATTCTTTTGCAGTCCGTACGCTGTAGGCGGAACAGACTGAGGGATAATTGGAAGGGGGAAGAAGAGATTTCAGAACAGCATGAAATGTTGAGGAAGAAGATAAAAGTAAAACATTGTATGCAAGATCTTTCATGGTCACCCCTCCTTTTGAGATGTACTCGAATAATGGGGAAAGGCGCCATTTTGATACAGAAACTGTATAAAAATGAACGCCTTTGCTCATTACCTAAAGTATAATGCCGTATTTGATTTTTGTAAATTCAGAATTAATGATACCTTATCTCAGAAAAAATTATAGTGTGAGGAGTTGACAAATGTTTGTGGCGGGTGTATTATACGATCCATAAAGGCAAAGGCGTCTTTGAGAATCACACACTCAAAGGCGCCTTTTCTTTATTTACCTGTTCACACCTCAATGAACTACTATTTCCGGGCAAAGGCAAAGGCGTCTTTCTTATGATGACATGAGAAGGATCCCTTTGCCTTTTTTAATGAAAAAGAAGGAGGAATTATGATGAAAAAAGAAACGGTTCCTGCATATTTTGGAAGCATGGTATTTGATGACAGAGTGATGAGAGCGATGCTTTCATCAGATGTTTATGCGTCCTTGAAAAAAACTATCGACGAGGGTGCAAAACTGGAAAGCGGTGTAGCAAATGCTGTAGCAATTGCAATGAAAGATTGGGCGGTTGCCAATGGTGCAACCCATTATACACACTGGTTCCAACCTCTGACTGGAATTACTGCAGAAAAACATGACAGCTTTATCACACAGTCCCCTGATGGCGGCGTAATTATGGAATTTTCCGGCAAGGAATTGATCAAAGGGGAACCGGATGCATCTTCTTTTCCTTCTGGCGGTCTAAGAGCCACATTTGAAGCCAGGGGCTATACAGCATGGGATCCTACCTCCTGTGCGTTCATCAAAGGAAAAACGCTGTGCATTCCTACTGCCTTCTGTTCTTATGGCGGGGAAGCACTGGACAAGAAAACCCCTTTACTGCGTTCTATGCAGGCACTGAATAAACAGGCATTGCGTATCCTGCGTCTGTTTGGCAATGAAGATGTGAAATGTGTCCGAACAGCCGTTGGCCCTGAGCAGGAATATTTCCTGATTGATAAGGAAATGTATGAAAAACGCCGAGACCTGCGTTTTACGGGCAGAACGCTTTTTGGTGCAAAGCCGCCCAAAGGACAGGAATTGGATGATCATTATTTCGGTGTTATCAAACCCAGAGTTGCAGCCTATATGGAGGATCTGAACGAAGAACTCTGGAAGCTAGGTATTCTGGCTAAAACAGAGCACAACGAGGTTGCGCCTGCGCAGCATGAACTGGCTCCGATTTATACGACGACGAATGTTGCTACAGATCACAACCAGCTGACCATGGAAATTTTGCAGAAGGTAGCCTCAAGGCATGGTCTGGTATGTCTGCTGCATGAAAAACCCTTTGCAGGCGTAAATGGCAGTGGCAAGCATAATAACTGGTCCATTTCTACAGATCAGGGCGTGAATCTGCTTTCTCCTGGGGATACACCTTATGAAAATGCACAGTTCCTTCTGTTCCTCTGTGCAGTTATCAAAGCTGTAGATGATTATCAGGATCTGCTGCGCGTTTCCGTTGCAACGGCTGGGAATGACCATCGTCTGGGGGCAAACGAAGCACCACCTGCGATTGTATCCATTTTCCTTGGGGATGAACTGAATGCTATTCTGGAAGCCATTGAAACCGATACGGCTTACAGAGGAATGGAAAAAACAAAAATGAAACTGGGGGTAAAGGTACTGCCCCGATTCAATAAAGATACAACAGACAGAAACAGAACTTCTCCCTTCGCATTTACAGGCAATAAATTTGAATTCCGCATGGTTGGTTCTTCTGACAGCATTGCCTGTGCAAATATGATGCTGAATACAGCGGTAGCGGAAAGCCTGAAGATTTTTGCGGATGAACTGGAAGGCGAAGAAGATTTTGAAACGGCTCTTCATGGGCTGATCCAAAGGACGATCAAAGAGCACAAGCGAATCATTTTCAACGGTAATGGTTATGATGACGCATGGATCGCTGAAGCGGAAAGAAGAGGGTTGAGCAATTATAGAACGACTCCTGACTGTATTCCCTGTGTGCTGGAACAGAAAAATGTGGATATGCTGACTGGACATCAGGTATTTACCTATCCGGAACTTCGTTCCAGATATGAGATCACGCTGGAAAACTACAGCAAAACAGTGATCATCGAAGCCAATACCATGGTAGATATGGCGAAGAATGAAATCATTCCCGCGGTAGAAAGCTATGTTCTGGAACTGGCAAAGACGGCCGCAGCGAAAAAAGAACTGGGAGCAGGTTTAGCTTGCAGATATGAAACGGAACTGGTGAAAAAGCTTTCCGGACTGACAGAACGAATGGCAGAAGCTGCTGACGCATTGGAAGATGCTTTGCTGAAATTGGGTGATGCGAAGGATATGCAGGAAGAAGCAAATGCAATCAGAGATACCGTTCTGGTAAAAATGTGTGAATTGAGACTGGCCTGCGATGAAGCGGAAACAGTGACAGCAAAGAAATACTGGCCTTTCCCTACTTATGGCGATCTGCTGTTCAGTGTGAATTAAGCGGGCTTTTGGATAGAGAAAAGAGGGATGAGAAATGTGTTCCATCATGGGTTATTGCGGAAAAGAAATAACAAGAGAACTATTTATGACGGGATTCATGCAGACGATTTCCCGTGGGCCTGATGCCAGTCATGTTGTTGATACAGGCAATGGGCTGCTGGGATTCCATCGCCTTTCCATCATGGGGCTGACTCCCTCTGGTATGCAGCCCTTTGAGATGGATGGCAGCTATGTGGTCTGTAATGGTGAGATTTATGGTTTTCAGAAGTGGAAAGAGGAACTTTCTGAAAAATATTCTTTCCGGAGTGAATCTGATTGTGAGATTTTGCTTCCTATGTATCAGGAGTATGGTGTGGAGATGTTTGCCAAGCTGGATGCCGAGTTTGCCTGTATCCTTTATGACGGCGAAACGCAGGAATATATCGCGGCCAGAGACCCCATCGGTATCCGCCCTTTGTATTACGGCTATGATGAAAAGGGCGTGATCGTTTTTGCCAGTGAACCAAAAAACCTGACCTGCATCGTTGAAAAAATCATGCCTTTTCCTCCCGGTCATTATTATAAAGGTGGAAAATTTATCTGCTACTGCGATATTGCAAAGGTGGACACTGTACATTCTGATGATCTGGAAACTGTCAGCAGAAATATCCATGACAAACTGGTCGCCGGTGTGGAAAAACGACTGGTTGCGGATGCAAAAGTAGGATTTCTTCTTTCCGGTGGTCTGGATTCTTCTTTGGTGTGCGCCATTGCGGCAAAGAAAAGTGAAAAGCCTATCCGCACTTTTGCCATTGGCATGAGCGAAGACGCCATCGACCTGAAATATGCAAAGCGGGTGGCAGAGTATATCGGCAGTGACCATCAGGAGATCATTATCACCAAGGAGGATGTGCTGTCTTCGCTGGAAACGGTCATCCATCTTCTGGGGACTTTTGATATTACGACTATCCGTGCCAGCATGGGCATGTATCTGATCTGTAAGGCGATCCATGAACAGACAGATATTCGTGTTTTGCTGACAGGGGAAATATCTGATGAACTCTTTGGATATAAATATACTGATTTTGCACCTGATGCAGCGGCATTCCAGAAAGAAGCGGAAAAACGTATCCGGGAACTGCATATGTATGATGTTCTGCGGGCGGATCGCTGTATTTCCGTAAATGCACTGGAAGCCAGAGTTCCCTTTGGGGATCTGGATTTTGTGAAATATGTCATGGCTATTGATCCGGAAATGAAACGGAACAAATACGGAAAGGGAAAATATCTGCTCCGTCATGCCTTTGAAGGAGATTATCTTCCTGAAGAAATCCTTTGGCGGGAAAAAGCAGCTTTTTCTGATGCGGTAGGTCATTCTATGGTGGATTACCTGAAAGAATATGCGGAAGGCTGTTATACAGACGCTGCGTTGGAAGAAGAAAAGAAAAAATATACACACGCGCGGCCTTTTACAAAAGAATCTCTGCTGTATCGGGAAATTTTTGAAAAATATTATCCCGGGCAGGGAGAAATGATCGTGGACTTCTGGATGCCGAATAAAGAATGGGAAGGTTGTAATGTAGATGATCCTTCGGCAAGAGTTCTGGCAAACTACGGTGACAGCGGAAAATAAAAGGAGAGAATACAAATGAAAAAAGGAAAACAGATTTACGAAGGAAAGGCAAAAAAGGTTTATCGTACGGATGACCAGCGCTTTCTGATCGTTTCTTATAAAGATGATGCTACAGCCTTCAATGGCTTGAAAAAAGGTACCATCGAGGGCAAGGGCGTCATCAACAATAAAATGAGTAATCTGCTGATGCAGAGACTGGAAAAAGCAGGGGTTCCCACCCATTATGTAACAGAACTGAGTGACAGAGAAACACTGGTAAAAAAGGTTTCCATTGTACCCTTGGAGGTCATTGTGCGTAATATTGCAGCGGGCTCTTTTTCCAAGAGGTATGGGGTAGAAGAAGGAATCGTTTTTGCATCCCCTACGGTTGAGTTTTCCTATAAAAATGATGACCTGGGAGATCCTCTTCTGAATCAGGCCCATGCAGTTGCCATGCATCTGGCTACAACAGAAGAAATGGAAACGATTAAAAAATATGCCTTTGCAGTGAATGAAGAACTAAAAAGATTCTGGGCAGAATGTGGAGTCACTCTGGTGGACTTCAAACTGGAATTTGGCAGACTGGCGGATGGAACGATCGTGCTGGCAGATGAAATCAGTCCGGATACCTGTCGTCTGTGGGATATGAAAACCGGCGAAAAGTTGGATAAAGACAGATTTCGTAGGGACTTAGGCGGCGTAGAGGATGCCTATACGGAAGTTATGGGGCGTCTGCTGCAGCATATCTAAGGAGATGAGTCTATGAAAAATTGTGCAATTGTCGGTATCAACTGGGGCGACGAAGGAAAAGGGCGTATGGTTGATCTGCTGACAGAAAAATATGATATTGTTGTTCGTTTTCAGGGCGGCGGCAATGCCGGACATACTGTGGTAAATGAATATGGCAAGTTTATGCTGCATCTGCTTCCTTCGGGTGTTTTTCGTAAGGATGTACTGAATATTCTTGGAAATGGCGTTGCTCTCGATCCGGAAAACCTCTGGCTGGAGATGCAGGAAGTTATAGAAAAAGGTGTCAGAATCACACCTGAGAATCTGAAAATCAGTGACAGAGCTTCGATCCTTCTGCCCTGGCACAGAGAGCTGGATGCGTTGGAGGAACAAAGGCTGCAGGAGAAAAAATTTGGTTCTACTAAGCAGGGGATTGCACCGTTTTATTCCGATAAGTTTCAGAAGAAAACGATTCTGGCGGGGGAACTGTTTTATCCTGAAGAATTGAAGGCCCATCTGATGGATCTTCTGGAGTGGAAAAATCTGACGCTGACAAAGGTATACGGTGCGGAACCTTATACCAAAGAAAAGCTGGAAATGTGGATGAATGCCTATTGTGAAAAAATAAAACCCTTTATCTGTGATACAACTGCGGTTCTGGAAAAAGCAAAAAAGGAAGGAAAAGGCATTCTGTTTGAAGCACAGCTTGGTTCTCTTAGGGATCTGGATTATGGGATTTATCCATATACTACTTCTTCTAATACAACAGCAGCATATATCCCGATTGGTTCCGGCCTGCCCTCTGCAGAGGTCAGCGATGTGGTTGGTGTAGTGAAAGCCTATTCCACCTGCGTCGGAGAAGGACCTTTTGTCTGTGAGATGTTTGGTGAAGAAGCGATTCAGCTGAGAGAGGCCGGTTTTGAATATGGGGCAAAGACAGGCAGACCACGCCGTGTAGGTCCCATCGATATTGTGGCAACAAAGTATGGCATAAAAGTACAGGCTGCAACGGAGATCGCACTGACAAAGCTGGATGTACTCAGTTATATGGAAAAGATCCCTGTCTGTACGCATTATATGCTGGGAGGAAAACAGACGGACGAGTTCCCGTTTCCTGTTGCTTTGCAGGAGGCAAAGCCTGTGATCGAATATTTTGATGGCTGGAAATGTGATATTTCTGGCGTAAGAACCTGGGATGACCTGCCAAAACAGGCGAAGGACTATGTGTCTTTTATTGAAACAGCCATTGGCTGTCCGATTACCTATATTTCTGTTGGCCCGGAGCGGGACAGCATTATTATCAGAAAGTAAGGAGAATTTCCATGAAACATAAATATGAATCCCCCTTATCCTCTCGTTATGCCTCCGCGTATATGCTGGAACTGTTTTCTGCAGATACCCGTTATCAGACGTGGCGCAGACTGTGGATCTCGCTGGCAAAAGCGGAGAAAGGACTGGGACTTCCGATCACGGAAGCCCAGATCCTGGAGATGGAAAATAACATTGAAAATATAGATTATGACTGTGTCAGTCTGCGGGAAAAAGAAGTCCGTCATGACGTTATGGCGCATGTGTATGCCTTCGGAAAGGTGGCTCCCTCCGCCGCTGGTATCATCCATCTGGGGGCAACCAGTTGTTATGTGACAGACAATGCAGATCTGATTCTTTATCGTGATGCTCTGTACCATCTGCGTACAGGGCTTTTACGGGTTATGGCAAATCTTGCTGACTTTGCAGAAAAATATAAAGCATTGCCAACACTGGGCTATACCCATTACCAGCCAGCCCAGCTGGTGACTGTTGGGAAGCGTGCTGCCCTCTGGTTGCAGGATTTTCTTTCCGATCTGGAAGAAATGGATTTTCTGATCGATCATATGAAATTTCTGGGATGCCGAGGAACAACAGGGACAGAGGCCAGTTTTCTGGAATTGTTTGAAGGAGATACAGAAAAAATTGATGAAATGAACCGGAGAATTGCTGCGGATTTTGGATTTGAAGATTGTTTTGATGTCTGTGGACAGACCTATCCCAGAAAGGTGGACAGTCGTATTTTGAACTGTCTTTCTGCCATTGCGCAGAGCTGCTATCGCATGGCAAATGACATTCGTCTTTTACAGCATGACCGTCAGTTGGAAGAACCCTTTGAAAAAAATCAGATTGGTTCTTCTGCTATGGCATACAAAAGAAATCCAATGCGTAGTGAACGTATCTGTTCTCTGGCCAGATACCTGATGGCAGATGCGGCCAATGCATCTATGACGGCCTCTGCGCAGTGGCTGGAGAGAACGCTGGATGATTCTGCGAACCGTCGGATCTCCATGCCGGAAGGTTTTCTTTGTGCCGATGCCATTCTGCGTCTGGCACAGAATGTTACAGACGGGCTGCATGTGAATGAAAGAATCATTGCAAAAACAGTAAAGGAATATCTTCCTTTTATTGCTACGGAAAACCTGATGATGGAAGCTGTGAAAAAGGGCGGCGACAGACAGGAGATTCATGAAATGATTCGGGTTTGTTCCCATGAAGCAACAGCGAAGATGAAAAATGGTGAGGCGTGTGATCTGCTATCCCGTCTGGCAGAAAGGAAAGAATTCGGATTGACAGAGGCGGAAATGGAAAACCTGCTTTCGCCGGAAAAATATATCGGCAGATGCCCTGAGCAGGTAGATGCCTTTTTACAGAAGATAAAGCCTCTGCTGGCAGATATGACCAGAGACGGCGTTGAAATCGACCTTTAAGAAGTAGGTGAAAAAATGAATGAAAAGATTCTGGTTTTGGATTTTGGGGGTCAATATGACCAGCTGATTGCAAGAAGAGTGAGAGAACAGCATGTATATGCGGAGATCAGAGGATATGACCATATTACTGCTGATGAAATAGAAGAAAACGGATATAAAGGGATCATTTTTACCGGAGGTCCCAATAGTGTTTATGAAGAAAACTCTCCCCAATGTGATCCGGTGATTTTTGAGTTAGGTATCCCTATTCTGGGTATTTGCTATGGGGATCAGCTGATGGCACATCTTCTGGGAGGTCAGGTGAAAAGTTCAGAAGCCTGCAGCGAATATGGGAAGACGAGAGTTTTTGTGACAGGAAGTATGTTGTTTGAAGGCATTCCTGAGGAAAACGTCTGCTGGATGAGTCATACGGACTATATTGCAGAGCTGCCGGAGGGCTTTCGGACGGTTGCCGTGACGGAAAAATGCACCTGTGCGGCAATGGAGGATGCGAAACGAAAGCTATATGGCGTACAGTTCCATCCGGAGGTGAATCATACAGTTTATGGGAAGCAAATGCTGTATAATTTTCTGTTTGAAATCTGTGGCTGTCGAGGTGACTGGAAAATGGAGGATTATCTGGAGCACAGTATCGAACGGTACCGCAGAGAACTGGCAGGAAAAAAGGTCCTTCTGGCGTTATCCGGAGGCGTGGATTCTTCTGTGGCAGCAGTGCTGCTGCAGAAAGCCATCGGAGATGATCTGACCTGTGTATTTGTGGATCATGGGCTGCTGCGAAAAAATGAAGGCGACTTCGTGGAAAAGACTTTTCGGGAAACCTTTGGTATGAATCTGATCCGCATTGATGCGGAAGCACGGTTTCTGACAAAGCTGAAAGGGATAACAGAACCTGAAAAAAAGAGAAAGATTATTGGTGAAGAATTCATTCGTGTATTTGAAGACGAAGGGAAGAAACTGGGCAAAATGGACATTTTGGCACAGGGTACGATCTATCCGGATGTGGTGGAAAGCGGCAAAGGGGATGCGGCGGCCATCAAGAGCCATCACAATGTTGGGGGACTTCCTGATGTGATCGCTTTCGAGGCGATTGTGGAACCTCTGCGGGAACTGTTCAAGGACGAGGTGCGAAAACTGGGAGAGCGGATGGGACTTCCGCATCAGTTGGTGTGGAGACAGCCATTTCCGGGTCCTGGCCTTGCGGTAAGAGTGATTGGTGAGGTTACAAAAGAAAAACTGGATATTCTAAGAGAGGTGGATGCCATTTTCTGCGAAGAAGTTGCCGGGGATGGGCTGGAAAACATGACCAATCAGTATTTTGCAGTGCTAACAGACCTGCGTAGCGTGGGCGTGAAGGGAGATGCCAGAACATATGGGTATACCGTTGCTCTCAGAGCAGTTACTACGGATGATTTTATGACAGCGGAATGGACAAGATTGCCTTATGAAGTTCTGGAAAAAGTCAGCAATCGTATTACGAACGAAGTGGCAGGCATCACCAGAGTTGTTTATGATATTACATCAAAACCGCCTGCAACAGTAGAATGGGAGTAAAAAACAGGAGGAATCCTATGATGACGAAATATATTTTTGTAACGGGAGGTGTGGTTTCCGGTTTGGGCAAAGGCATTACCGCAGCATCTCTTGGCAGATTGCTGAAAGCCAGAGGGCTGAAGGTGGCTGCCCAGAAACTGGATCCATATATTAACGTTGATCCAGGAACTATGAGTCCCTATCAGCACGGAGAGGTGTATGTGACAGAGGATGGGGCAGAAACGGATCTTGATCTGGGACATTATGAACGCTTCATTGATGAAGACCTGAATAGATTTTCCAACCTTACCACAGGTAAGGTTTATTGGAATGTTCTGAATAAAGAAAGACGAGGAGAATATCTGGGCTCAACGGTGCAGGTTATCCCTCATATCACCAATGAGATCAAAGAGTTCGTCTATCGTCTGGGGAAAACCACCGATGCTGATGTGGTCATCACTGAAATTGGCGGTACCATCGGCGATATTGAATCTCAGCCATTTATTGAGGCGGTTCGTCAGATTTCTTTGGAAGTGGGGCAGGAAAACAGTCTCTTTATCCATGTAACACTGGTGCCTTTTTTGAAAGGATCTGAAGAACACAAATCGAAGCCAACGCAACATTCCGTAAAAGAATTAAGAGGAATGGGTGTTAATCCTGATATTATCGTTCTTCGATGCGATGAACCTTTGGAAAAAACGATTTTTCAGAAAATTGCTCTGTTCTGTAATGTAAAACCTGATTGTGTGATTGAAAACATTACGCTGCCCAATCTGTATGAAGCACCTCTGATGCTGGAAAAATCAAATTTTTCTGCAGTAGTGTGCAGAGAACTGCATCTGGAAACAGCTGTACCAGAGCTCGGTGAATGGATACAGATGGTGGAGCGGATCAAAAACAGGCCTATGACAGTCACGATTGGATTGGTAGGGAAATATGTGGAACTGCATGATGCCTATCTTTCTGTGGCAGAAGCGTTGCGTCATGCGGGTTATTGTTATAATTCCCATGTAAAAATCCGCTGGCTGGATGCAGAAAAAATGACGGCAGAAACGGTTGATGAAATACTTTCTGTGGTAGATGGCATCATTGTGCCCGGAGGATTCGGCAGCCGTGGGATTGAAGGTATGATCCTGACTGCAAAATACGCCAGAGAGAACAAAGTGCCTTATTTTGGTATCTGCCTTGGTATGCAGATTGCTGTGATCGAATATGCAAGAAATGTAGCAGGACTGGCTGATGCCAATTCCGGTGAATTCGATACGGAGTGTCTGCATAAAGTCATTGATTTTATGTCGGGGCAAAGTGACGAAGTGGATAAGGGCGGTACACTCCGTTTGGGTTCGTATCCCTGCGAAATCAAAGAGGGAACGACCATGAAGCGGTGCTATGGAATGACGGAGATCAGTGAGCGTCATCGTCATCGCTATGAATTTAACAATCATTATCGCAAATTGCTGCAGGCAAAGGGACTGACGATCAGTGGGACTTCTCCGGATGGAAGCCTGGTGGAAGCTGTTGAACTGACAGATAGAGATTTTTATATTGGTGTGCAGTATCATCCGGAATTTAAAAGCAGACCGAACAAACCTCATCCCCTGTTCAAAGGGTTTATTGATGCAGCTTTAAAACGGCAGGTGGAAAAGTCGCTGTCTGCAGAAAGATAACATGAATGAAATACTTATTATGGACAAGAAGGAGGGATTATATCATGCTGACTCCGAATAAACAGTATCAGGAATTAAAGGATACTTACCTTTTTAATACAATTTATCGTAAAACAGATGAATATCGACAGTCACATCCGGATAAAAAAATATATCTTATGGGGGTTGGGGATGTTTCCCGTCCGCTTTGCGAAGCGGTGATTCAGGCCTTGCATCAGGCAGTAGAAGATCAGGCAACGATGCAAAACTTTCAGGGATATATGCCTGAGAGAGGGGCAGCGGAACTGCGGGAAGCGATTTCCGCCTATTACCGCAGGTATCATGTTGCGATTTCACCGAATGAGATATTTATATCCAGTGGTGCGTGCGATGATCTGGGAGATATTCTGGAACTATTTGCTAAAGACAACACGGTGCTGGTTCTGGAACCTGCTTATCCGGAATATGTGGATACCAATATTCTGGCAGGCAGAAAGGTTGTTCACCTGAATTCCGGCGAAGAAAACGGATTTTTACCTGCACCTCCTGCAGATATTACGGCGGACATCATTTATATCTGTTCTCCCAACAATCCGACTGGGGCGGCCTTTGACAGGGAAAAACTGCAGGCATGGGTAGATTATGCCAATGCGCAGGGAGCAGTCATTCTTTTTGATGCGGCCTATGAAGTGTTTATTTCGGATCCTTCCGTTCCTCATAGTATCTATGAGATCGAAGGAGCCGATACCTGTGCGATTGAAATATGCTCTCTTTCAAAGATGGCGGGATTTACAGGAACAAGGCTGGGATACACTGTTGTGCCGGAGGCATTGATCCGAATGGAAATGAATCTGAATACTATGTGGGCGCGAAACAGAGAAACCAGAACGAATGGTGTTTCTTATATTCTTCAGAAAGGTGCAGCAGCAGTTTTTACACCGGAAGGCTATGCACAGACCAGACAGGATATTCAGGTTTATCAGAAAAATGCAAGGATGCTGATGGATGCCTTTGATCAGGCAGGGATCTGGTATACCGGCGGCAAAAATTCTCCTTATATCTGGATCAAATGCCCGGATGGCATGGGCGGATGGGAATTTTTCGATTATCTGCTGCAGAAAATACAGGTAGTTGGTATTCCCGGAGAAGGATTTGGTGCCTGTGGGAAAGGGTATTTCCGTTTTTCTGCTTTTGGTGATCCGGCGGATACAGAAGCGGCTGCGGGCCTGCTTTGCAAATTGCTTGGAAAGGCTGAAATGGCAGAAGGAGCATCTCAGAAATGATGAAACAGAAAAAGGAGGGAGAAGAATGAGTATCAGAGAAGAATGCGGTGTGTTTGGCGTGCTGTCGGAAAAGCCGATGGATGTGGCAGGTATCTCCTATTATGGATTATATGCGCTGCAGCACCGTGGGCAGGAAAGCTGCGGGATTGTCGTAGGTGAGGATGGATTGTTTTTCTCCCATAAGGATCTTGGTCTGGTCAATGAAGTTTTTACAAAGGATATTCTGCAGCAGTTTCCGAAAGGAACCATGGCGGTTGGCCATGTACGGTATGGTACAACGGGAGCAACAAACCGCAACAACTGCCAGCCTATTGAGGTGAATCACCAGAAGGGAAGAATGGCGCTGGCGCATAATGGCAATCTATGCAATGCTGAAGTTCTGCGAAATGAACTGGAACTGAATGGTGCGATTTTTCACAGTACCAGTGATACGGAAACGATTGCTTATATCATTACAAAAGAACGATTGAAAACCAATTCTATCGAGGAAGCGCTCAGTCGAGCCATGAATGTGCTGGAGGGAGCCTATTCTCTTGTACTGATGTCTCCCCAGAAGCTGATTTGTGCAAGAGATCCTTATGGCTTTCGTCCCCTTTGTTTTGGCAGAAGGGCAGACGGTGCCTATGTGGTGGCGTCAGAAAGTTGTGCCCTACAGGCTGTTGGTGCAAATTTTATTCGGGATGTAGAACCGGGAGAAATCCTTGTTTTCAGCAGAGACGGGATGGTTTCCAGACGAGAACATTGCGGAACAAAAAAGAAACACCTGTGCATTTTTGAATATATCTATTTTTCCAGACCGGATTCTGTTATCGATGGTATTTCTGTGCATAAGGCAAGACTGCGGGCTGGAGAAATTCTGGCAAAAACATATCCGACAGAGGCGGATATTGTGATTGGTGTGCCGGATTCCGGGCTGGATGCGGCCTTGGGCTACAGTCAGGCTTCGGGTATCCCCTATGGTATTGGTTTGATCAAAAATAAATATATTGGCAGAACCTTTATTTCGCCTGGGCAGGATGCAAGGATCGATCAGGTAAAGATCAAGCTGAGTGCTGTGGAAGAAAGTGTGAAGGGGAAGAGAGTGATCATGATCGACGATTCCATTGTCAGAGGAACTACCAGTGGTCGTATCGTTAAGCTTTTACGGGATGCCGGTGCAAAGGAGATCCATGTTCGTATTTCTGCACCTCCGTTCCTGCATCCCTGCTATTATGGAACGGATATTGATTCTGAAGACCACCTGATTGCCTGTCATCATTCAGAAACAGAAATCTGTCAGATGATTGGGGCGGATTCTCTGGGGTATCTGCCTATGGAAAGCCTGCGGGAATTATCGGGGAACTGTTATTACTGCAATGCATGCTTCAGCGGCGCATATCCCACAGAAATACCAAAAGATACAGGGAAAAACAGATTTGAACAGAAACTTTCCGAAATACATAAAATCAATGGAGAGGAAAGGAGCAGCAAACATGAAAACCTTTGACAGAAAAATCATCTTAGAGGATGGCAGTGAATATTATGGATATTCCTTTGGGGCATCAGGACAGAAAGTATGTGAAATCGTGTTCAATACATCGGTTGTGGGCTATCAGGAAATTCTTTCTGACCCTTCCTATACAGATCAGGCGGTGGTGATGACATATCCTCTTATCGGAAACTACGGTATGGCGAAGGATGATTATGAGACGAATATTCCTACGATCGGCGGATTGATCGTACGGGAGTATAATCATGAGCCGTCCAATTTCAGAAGTAGGGAAACACTCTCAGAAGTAATGAAAGAGTATGGTATCGTTGGTATTTCCGGCATCGATACCAGAAAACTGACTCGTTCTATCCGCGATCATGGCAGCAGAAAAGCTTTGCTGGCAGATGCGGCATTGTCATTGGAAGATGGTCTGCGGATTCTTTCGGAAAGCCCGATGCCTTCCGGCGAGGTGGCAAGGGTCAGCTGCAAAGAATTGTGGTATGCAAAGGTAAATGACGGGAAATATCGTGTTGTTGCGATCGATTGTGGCATGAAGCATAATATTATCCGTTCTCTGAATAAAAGAGGTTGCGATGTGATCGTTGTACCCTGGAATACTCCTGCTGAACAGATTGAAAAACTCTCTCCAGATGGTGTGTTTTTATCCAATGGTCCGGGTAATCCGGAAGAAGTACAGCCTGTGATCGAAACAGTTCGAAAACTGCGCGGAAAACTGCCGATTTTTGGGATTTGTCTGGGACATCAGGTCATTTCTCTGGCTTATGGTGCAAAAACCTACAAAATGAAATTTGGTCATCGCGGCGGGAATCATCCTGTGCGAAATCTGGAGACGAATAAAATCGAAATCACCTCTCAGAATCATTCCTACGCTGTGGATCTGGAAAGTTTGAAAGGTACAGATTTAACGATCACACATATCAATCTGCTGGATGGCACGGCAGAAGGTGTAAAATGCGAGAGAGATTGTATATTTAGTGTGCAATATCATCCGGAAAGTGCGCCTGGACCACAGGACAGCGGGTATCTGTTCGATATATTTATCAAAATGATGGAGGAGGGGAAAGACAATGCCGAAAAGAACTGACATAAAAAAGATACTGGTCATTGGTTCTGGTCCAATCGTGATCGGACAGGCAGCGGAATTTGATTATGCCGGCACACAGGCATGTCTGGCGCTGAAGGAGGAGGGGTATCAGGTTATTCTCTGCAATTCCAACCCTGCAACGATCATGACAGATACCTCTGTTGCAGATAAAGTTTATATGGAGCCTTTGACTTTGGAATATATGGCAAAGATCATTCGTTTTGAACGCCCTGATGCCATTTTGCCGGGAATTGGTGGACAGACAGGTCTGAATCTTGCGATGCAGTTGGAGAAAAAAGGTGTTTTGCAGGAATGTCAGGTAGAACTGCTTGGAACGAAAAGCAGCAGCATAGAACGGGCAGAGGATCGTGAATTATTCAAAGAACTCTGCAAGGAACTGGATGAGCCGGTTCTGCCTTCTGATGTAGCCAATTCTTTGGAGGAAGGTATGAAAATAGCAGAAACCATCGGGTATCCTGTGGTATTGCGTCCTGCCTTTACGCTGGGTGGAACCGGTGGTGGTTTTGCAGATAATCAGAGGGAATTGATTCCCCTGATGCGAAATGCACTATCCCTTTCCCCCGTTCATCAGGTGCTGATTGAAAAGAGCATCAAGGGTTATAAGGAAATTGAATATGAGGTAATGCGTGACAGCAATGATACAGCGATCACCATCTGTAATATGGAAAATCTGGATCCGGTGGGGATCCACACAGGAGATTCCATCGTAGTCTGTCCCTCACAGACGCTTACCAATAAGGAGTACCATATGCTGCGAGACAGTGCGCTGAAGATCATCCGTGCTCTGAAGATCGAAGGCGGATGTAATGTGCAGTTTGCATTAGATCCAGCATCCTTCCGGTATTATCTGATTGAGGTCAATCCGCGTGTATCCCGTTCGTCTGCACTGGCGTCCAAAGCCAGTGGCTATCCCATTGCCCGTGTTTCTGCAAAAATCGGTGTGGGCATGACGCTGGATGAGATCCGAATCGCCAATACACCTGCTTCTTTTGAACCGGCACTGGATTATGTGGTAACAAAAATGCCTCGTTTCCCCTTTGATAAGTTTACGGATGCAAATAATACTTTAAGCACCCAGATGAAAGCTACCGGAGAGGTGATGAGCATTGGCAGAACCTTTGAAGAAAGTTTGCTGAAAGCCATTCGTTCTCTGGAAATCGGTTTATATCATCTCTATAACAGCAAATTCGATAAAATGGCAGAGGAAGAACTGTTGGATTATATCCAAATTGGCACTGATGATCGCATTTATGCCATTGCACAGCTGCTGCGTTTGGGTTGTGATGTGGAAATGATCTATAATGCCACTGCCATTGATCGGTTTTTCCTGAGAAAATTAAAGAATATTGCAGAAAAGGAAAAAGAAATCAGAGAAAACTACGGAAATATGGAAATGCTGAAAGAAGCAAAGAAAATGGGGTTCGCAGATAAAACAATCGCAGAACTTTGGGCCAGAGAAGAAATCGAGATCTATCATTTGCGGAAACAGCAAAATATTTTCCCTGTTTATAAAATGATCGATACCTGTGCTTCTGAATTTGACAGCTATATTCCTTATTTTTATTCTACCTACGAAGAAGAAAACGAATCGATCATTTCAGAAAAGAAAAAGATCATCGTTCTTGGCTCAGGCCCTATCCGTATCGGGCAGGGGGTGGAGTTTGATTATTCCACTGTTCATGCGGTGCAGACCATTCAGGAAGCAGGCTACGAAGCGATCATCATCAATAACAATCCGGAAACAGTTTCCACAGATTATACCTGTTCCGATAAGCTGTATTTTGAACCGCTCTGTGTAGAGGATGTCATGCATATTATTGAACTGGAACAGCCGGAAGGCGTGATTGCTACATTAGGCGGACAGACTGCTGTCAATCTGGCTGAGCCTCTTTGCCAGAGAGGTGTCAGGATCATTGGCACAGACTGCGATGCAATTGAACGAGCAGAGAACAGAGATGTTTTTGAAAAGTTGCTTTCTGAACTGCATATTCCTCAGCCAAAAGGACGGGCAGTGACCAGTATCGAAGATGGTATCCGGGCTGCGGAGGAGATTGGTTATCCAGTTCTGGTACGCCCCAGTTTTGTTCTGGGGGGCAGAGCCATGCGTATCGTTTCCAAAGAGGCGGATTTATGCCATTATCTTGAGACTGCAGTGGCCATCGATGCGGACAAGCCCGTGCTGGTGGATAAATACATTCAGGGAAAGGAAGTGGAAGTGGACGCCATCTGTGATGGGGAACGGGTTTTTATTCCCGGGATTATGGAACTGGTAGAACGGACTGGTATTCATTCCGGTGACTCCATCAGTGTTTATCCGCCTTTCAGTATTTCTGAAAAAGTGAAAGAAAAACTCATTGATTATACAAAAAGAATGGGCATGGGAATCGGTATCGTTGGTTTGTTTAATATTCAGTTTATTGTGGATAAGGAAGAGAATGTATATATTATCGAGGTAAATCCCCGTTCTTCCAGAACGGTGCCATTCCTTTCCAAGGCAACAGGATACCCCCTTGCAGATATGGCTACCAATGTGATCCTTGGGAAAAGCCTTGCAGAGCAGGGATTTTTCAAAACTTATGGCGAAGAAAAGAAACGCTATTATATAAAAGCTCCTGCATTTTCCTTCTCCAAACTGAAAGGGATGGATGCATATCTTTCTCCTGAAATGAAATCTACGGGGGAAGCGATTGGTTATGATAATAAACTGCATCGTGCTATGTATAAGGCGATGGTGGCGTCGGGGATTAAGGTGCAAAACTATGGCACGGTATTGGTTACACTGGCGGATGAGGATAAGGAAGAAGCATTACCGCTGATTCGTCGTTTTTATGATATGGGCTTCAATATAGAGGCTACCATTGGTACGGCGAATTTTCTGAAAGGAAATGGTATTCGTACCAGAATGCGCGGAAAACTGAGTGAAGGCAGTAAAGATGTGCTGGAATCTATTCGTGCAGGTTATGTCAGCTATGTGATCAATACCAGAGCGATCCTTTCTGGTATTCATAATGAGGATGGCGCAGCGATTCGCCGCTGTGCCAGTGAAAACAATGTGACGATGTTCACATCACTGGATACGGTTCGGGTTTTGCTGGATGTTCTGGAAGAACGTACAATGAAGATCAGCCTGATCAATGACTGAAGGAAGAAGGTGGAAGAATGTTTGATGCGGAAAAAGTAAAAGACCAATGTGTTGCATGGATCAGAAGTTTTTTTGAAGAAAATGGGAGAAACTGCAACGCTGTTGTTGGCATCTCCGGTGGAAAAGACAGCTCTGTTACAGCTGCCCTTTGCGTGGAAGCATTGGGGAAAGAGAGGGTGATCGGCGTACTGATGCCTTGTGGAGAACAAGCGGATATTGATATGGCATATCTTCTTGTGCGTCATTTGGGTATTAAGCATTATGAAATCAATATCAAAGCAGCCGTGGATGGGATTCTGGGAGAATTGCATGGATTTGAACCCTCTGTACAGAGCAGAACAAATCTTCCTGCCCGTATCCGTATGGCAACACTTTATGCGGTTTCTCAGAGCATGAATGGCAGAGTGGCAAATACCTGCAATCTTTCAGAGGATTGGGTGGGTTATTCCACAAGATATGGCGATGCGGCAGGGGATTTTAGTCCCCTGTGCGAGTTGACGGTAACAGAAGTGAAAAAAATAGGAGAAATACTGGGATTACCAGAAACTCTGACCCATAAAGTCCCTGTTGATGGGCTGAGTGGGAAAACAGATGAGGAAAACCTCGGGTTTACTTATGATGAACTGGATCGTTATATTCGTACAGGCAAAATTGAAGATCAGGAAAAGAAAGCAAAGATCGACTGGCTTCATGAAAAGAATCTGTTCAAACTGAAGCTGATGCCGGGCTTTTCCTATACAGAAGAATAAATTTAGAAAATACAAAAGAAAAGGATGATTTTATGAAAGTGCAAGTAAGAGAAACAAAGAATCCTAAAACAAAGCCGGATCCTTCAAAAGTACCTTTTGGGGTAGCTTTTACAGACCATATGTTTCTGATGGAATATGATGATGAAAAAGGATGGCATGATGCCCGTATTGTTCCGTTTGACAACATTGCATTATCACCGGCGGCAGTGGTTTTCCATTATGGTGCGGAAGTATTTGAAGGACTAAAGGCTTATCGTACACCGGACGGGCAGGTGCAGATGTTCCGACCGGATGCAAACATTTCCCGTATGAATGATTCGGCAGAAAGACTCTGTTTGCCCCAATTGAATGAGGAAATGGTCATGACTGCTCTGAAACTCTTTCTTTCTGTAGAAAAAGAATGGGTTCCCGACCAGTATGGTACCTCTTTATATATAAGACCTGTTCTGTTTGCTACGGATGAGGATCTTTCTTTGCATGGGATTCATCATGCTACATTTATGATTATTGCCTGTGTAGTAGGCAGTTATTATAAAAACGGGCTGCAGCCTGTGGAACTTCTGATTGAAAAAGATGATGTGCGTGCGGTTCGCGGAGGTACTGGCTATGCGAAGTGCGGAGGCAATTATGCGGCAGCAGCAAGGGCCGGAGAAAAAGCCGAAGCTAAGGGGTATTCTCAGGTGCTTTGGGTAGATGGTGTAGAAAGAAAGTATGTAGAAGAAGGCGGCGGAATGAATGTGATGTTTGTGTGGGATGGAAAACTGGTCACTCCGGAATTGAACGGTTCGATTCTGCCTGGCGTAACAAGACGATCGATTCTTACTATAGCACAAGACTGGGGAATGAAAGTTGAAGAACGGAAAATTACTGTGGATGAACTTCTGGAAGCGTGTAAGAATGGAGAGGTGCAAGAGGCGTTTATGTGTGGCACTGCGGCTGTAGTTACCCCCATCGGTGGTTTTGCATGGGGAGAAGAAAAGGTGGTAGTTAATTATAATAAAATTGGTGAAATGACACGGAAAATTTATGATACTTTGACAGGAATCCAGTGGGGTATCAAGAAAGATCCTTATAATTGGACTGTAAAGGTAGATTGATTTTAAAATCTTTTTCGTCTTTGCCATAAAAGAAAGTTGTTGTTGACTTTCTTAGTATAAACGGCAAAACACAATGATAAATCAATGTTGAATCACTTATATTTAAAAAAATATGAGCAAAGCCAGTCACTTGATGCAGAGCAACGCTGTGATTAGGAGTGTATAAATTTGAAAGATAACAGGGAGGAATCTGTTTGGGTACGATGTCCGTTTTGCGGAGGCAAGACGAGAATTAAAGTGTATGAAGATACAGTGCTAATTAGGCATGACTGTAATCAACATTGGTGAACTGGTGAAGAATGTTACGGAAGAAATCCGTAAAGAGTATTCCGGAATCCCCTGGAAAGCAGCGGCTGGTATGAGAGATATCACCGCTCATACATATCAGACATTAAGAAGGGAAGATGTGTATACTACAGTTAAAGAAGATTTTGTAGTGTTAAAAGAACAATTGAAAGAGATTATTTAACAGGAGATGATTCTCCTGTTTTTTATTTATAGGGAAGGTGTCTGAAAAAGTGGACTTTTTAGGACAGATATACAAGTATGCTTCTTCTGCTACACCTTCGTAAGTGTAGAATAAGCGAAGTATTTCAAAGAGAGTACGTTTTTATGATATCTTCTGCGATTTCTCGTTTTGAAGTACAGCGATCCATTGCCTGTTTTTCAATATAATGATGAGCATCAGATTCGCTTAGTTTCAGTTCGCTGATGAGAAGCCATTTTGCACGGTTGATGATACGGATATCATCTATTTTCTGTTCAAGCAGGTATGTTTTATTTTCAGAGATCCGTAAATGTTCTCTTGCGCTGGTCATCCATGCCAGAGCCTGTGCAATAGCTGCTTTGGAAGTTGGTTTGGCAAGGGTAAAAATGCCATGTTCGATCACTTCGTTGTTGACTTCGTCTAAAAGATCCTGTTTTACAAAAAGTAAAACGATCGTACTTTTTTCTTTGCATGCTTCCAGAGCAAATAATTTCCCGGAGGCATCTGACAGAGGAGTATCCACAAGAACTAGGTCAAAGTGCTGTTTCTGTAAAAACTCTTTTGCAATCTGCACACTGTAAGCAGAGCAGATAGAAGGATAATTGGAGGGAGCAAGAAGAGATTTTATAACAGCATGAAACGTTGAGGAAGAAGATAAAAGCATAACATTATAGGTGCGTTTTTTCATGGACACTCCTCCTTTTCAGATATACTAGAAATAATGGGAAAAGACGTCATTTTGATACAGAAACTGCATGAAAATGAACGTCTTTGCTCATCTAAAGTATAATCCTGCATAGCATCTTTGTAAATTCAGAATTTCTGATACCTAATCTCAGAAAGAATTATAGTGCGTAGCATTGACAAATGTTTTTTGAACGGTGTATTATAGCATCCATAAAGGCAAAGGCGTCTTTGAGAACAATACTCTCAAAGGCGCTTTTTCTTTTTACCTGTTCATACCTCAATGAACTATTGTTTTTGGGCAAAGGCGTCTATCTTATGGTTACATAGGATAAATGCCTTTGTCTTTTTAGCTTTTTAGTTAGAAAGAGAGGAAATTATTATGAAGAATAAAGAAGTAGTTCCTGCCTATTTTGGCAGTATGGTATTTGATGACAGAGTGATGAAAGCAAGGCTTTCTGCTGATGTATACAACTCTTTGAAAAAAACAATTGATGAAGGTGCAAAACTGGAAAGTGGTGTTGCAAATGCTGTAGCGATTGCAATGAAAGATTGGGCAATTGCGAATGGGGCTACCCACTATACACACTGGTTCCAACCGTTGACAGGAATCACTGCGGAAAAACATGACAGTTTTATTACACCTTCTCCTGATGGCGGCGTCATTATGGAATTTTCCGGCAAGGAACTGGTTAAAGGGGAACCGGATGCATCTTCTTTCCCTTCCGGCGGTCTGAGAGCTACTTTTGAAGCTAGAGGGTACACGGCGTGGGATCCTACTTCCTGTGCATTCATTAAAGGAAAAACACTTTGTATTCCTACTGCATTCTGTTCTTATGGCGGGGAAGCGCTGGATAAGAAGACTCCTTTGCTTCGTTCCATGCAAGCTTTGAACAAACAGGCCCTTCGTATTCTGCGTCTGTTTGGAAATAATGACGTAAAATACATCCATACAGCTGTAGGACCCGAACAGGAATATTTTCTGATTGATAAAAAAATGTATGAAAAACGCCGTGATCTTTGTTTTACAGGCAGAACGCTATTTGGCGCAAAACCACCAAAGGGTCAGGAATTGGATGATCATTATTTTGGCGTTATTAAACCAAAAGTAGCGGCTTATATGGAAGATTTAAATGAAGAACTTTGGAAAATGGGAATTCTTGCAAAAACAGAGCATAACGAGGTTGCTCCCGCTCAACATGAACTGGCACCTATTTATACTACAACCAATATTGCAACAGACCATAATCAGTTAACGATGGAAATCATGCAGAAAGTGGCAGAAAAACATGGTTTGGTTTGCGTGCTCCATGAGAAGCCTTTTGCGGGGGTTAATGGCAGCGGTAAACATAATAACTGGTCTATTTCTACAGATCAAGGCATGAATCTGCTTTCTCCCGGAGATACCCCTTATGAAAATGCACAGTTTTTGTTGTTTCTTTGCGCAGTAATTCAAGCGGTGGATGATTATCAGGATTTGTTACGTATTTCGGTTGCTACTGCTGGCAACGATCATCGTCTGGGAGCAAATGAAGCACCACCCGCTATTGTATCTATTTTCCTTGGTGATGAACTGAATGCGATTCTGGAAGCAATTGAAATGGATATGCCTTACAGTGGTGTGGAAAAAACAAAAATGAAGCTGGGTGTCAATGTTCTGCCAAGATTCAGTAAAGATACAACAGACAGAAACAGAACTTCTCCTTTTGCATTTACAGGAAATAAATTTGAATTTCGCATGGTTGGTTCTTCTGATAGTATTGCTTGCGCAAACATAATGCTGAATACAGCAGTGGCGGAAAGTTTGAAGATTTTTGCAGATGAACTGGAGGGCAAGCAAGATTTTGAAACGGCTCTTCATGGGTTGATCCAAAAGACGATCAAAGAGCATAAACGAATCATTTTCAACGGTAATGGTTATGATGACGCATGGATCGCTGAAGCAGAACGAAGAGGGTTGAGCAACTATCGAACGACTCCTGACTGTGTTGTACATGTACTGGATCAGAAAAATGTAGATATGCTGACAAATCATCAGGTTTTTTCTTATGCAGAACTTCGCTCCAGATATGAGATCACTCTGGAAAACTACAGTAAAACTGTCATCATCGAAGCAAGTACCATGGTTGATATGGCGAAAAACGAAATCATTCCTGCAGTGGAAGAATATACACTGGAATTAGCGAAAACAGCCTCCGCGAAAAAAGAACTTGGTTTAGGTGTGCCATGCAGATATGAAACAGGCATGGTAAAAAAACTTTCCGGGCTGACAGACCGTATGGCAGAAGCGACTGATGCATTGGAAGAAATTCTTCTGAAGTTGGGTGATGTAAAAGATGTTCAGGAAGAAGCAAATGTAATCAGAGATATGGTTCTGGTTAAAATGTGTGAATTGAGACTGGCCTGCGATGAGGCAGAAACAGTGACAGCGAAAAAATACTGGCCTTTCCCTACTTATGGTGATTTGCTGT